>NZ_VCDN01000012.1:0-228492 GCF_033949405.1 Xenorhabdus santafensis
GATTCAGTTGTTAAAGAGCGGTGCAACCGGAAGCTTGTTCCGTGTTGCGAGGCTGCGTATCTTACGCTTTTCGCCTCGAGAGTCAAGCGTTTATTTTCGCTTTTCTCTCACTGTCCTCAGCGGCTTGCATTCGCTCAGCGTCGGTCAGTGGTGGCGCATTATAGGGAGTTTTACGGAAGTGACAATAGTTTTTTTCGATTTTTTTTCCGTTCGTGGTTTTTTTCAACAAAACCGGCGTTTTGGATTCTTTTTCAATCAAAAACTGGCGTGATAAGCAACAAATACTGAATCTATGAAGTAAGATGAACAAATTACACAAATGAGAAATGGCATTTGTGCAGTTAAAAAAACAGTGACAAAGGATAGATGCCCTCAATAAATCCCTTCGTTAGCTCTTTTTTTAATTTGTTCTAGCCTGTATATCATCACTATCCTGAAGAGTTTACTCCAACAATATGATGATAAATACGATAGCCATGGTGACTGGCTCTAGATAAATTCCAAAGGCCACGAATCACCAATCATCGGCTAGTGTATTAAAATACTATGTACACACCTATGAGCTAAACAATGCTTAAGTAATTTAGTAACCAAACATCATCCACTGAAAAGACGGGATATCTAATGATTAAATCCGCACGCAGTATGTCGGGACTACCGTGGATTGCGGCCATAGCTTTTTTTATGCAATCTTTAGATGCCACAATCCTGAACACGGCTCTACCGGCAATTGCTAAGAGCCTTAATCATTCTCCTCTGGCAATGCAGCCGGCTATTGTCAGTTATACTTTAACTGTAGCAATGCTAATTCCCGTCAGCGGTTGGCTAGCTGACAGGTTTGGCACTCGCCGGGTATTCATTTATGCCGTTTTCCTCTTTTCTTTAGGTTCGCTCGCTTGCGCGCTTTCCCACAATATTACTTTTTTGGTCATATCCCGGGTGATTCAAGGTGTCGGTGGGGCAATGATGATGCCTGTGGCTCGCTTGGCATTACTGCGAACATATCCACGCAGTGAATTACTGTCAATTTTGAGTTTTGTCACCATGCCTGGGTTATTGGGTCCAATTTTAGGGCCAATGCTGGGTGGGTTGCTGGTCAGCTATGCTACGTGGCACTGGATTTTCATCATTAATATTCCCATCGGTTTATTGGGCATCATTTATGCCAGAAAAAATATGCCCAATTTAACGATGCCAAAAAGCCCTTTTGATTTTCTGGGATTCCTGTTATTTGGCATGGGATTAGTCATGATTTCGGTTAGCTTTGATTTATTTGGTGATAACTCGCTTGCTGGGTATGTCCCTCTGGCCTTGTTAGCCGGTGGCATGACTATATTACTAGGGTATATCTTCCATGCGAAAAAACACAAAAATCCGCTTATTGATCTCCGGCTATTCCAGACTCACACATTTTCAGTCGGTATTGCAGGCAACATAGCTACCCGCCTGAGTACAGGCTCTCTTTCATTTATTATTCCTTTAATGTTGCAAGTCGGGTTTGGATACTCAGCAGTGATAGCGGGAATAATGATGGCACCTAACGCGCTTGGTTCAATTTTCGCTAAACCTTTTATTCCCAAGATCCTCAGTCGATTTGGATATCGAAATACTCTTATTTGGGTCACTGTGCTTATAGGTGTGATGATTTCTCAGTTTTCGCTACAGACCCCGGAAATTCCCATCGCATTTTTGATAATTCCCCTGTTTATACTGGGAATGGTAATGTCTACGCAATTTACCGCGATGAATACGATTACGCTGGGTGATTTAAATGACAATAATGCAAGTGCCGGCAATAGCCTGCTTGCCGTAACTCAGCAATTATCTATCAGTTTTGGGGTAACGGTCAGTGCCGCTGTGCTTCGGTTTTATGAATCGATGGGAAATGGCTCAACCGTGAGCCATTTCCACTATACATTGATTACGATGGGCGTGATCACCTTGATTTCCTCTACGGTATTCCTGTTACTTAATAAAGGAGATGGCAATCACTTAGTTAAGAAATAAAAACTATCAGCGCTTGGCAACGGAACTGCGTTCAATCAGTTTTGGTGTCAGAACCAGCTCTTTAGGCTCGCTTTCTGGATTGCCCATTCTATAGAGCAGGCTATCAATCGCCAGCTTGCCTAATTCATCCTTTGGTTGATGGATAGTTGTCAATGGCGGGATCAAGTAGGAGGTAATTGCAATATCATCATACCCAATAATAGAAATGTCATCCGGAACAGAAAGCCCCGCCTGATACAAGGCTTGGTAAGCACCTATCGCCATCGCGTCATTGCCCGCAAATACTGCTTCAGGCGGTTCAGGCAATTGGAGCAACTGCTGCATGGAAGATAAGCCACCCGCAAATTCGAAATCGCTGTAGATTTCATATCCAGCAGGAATGTCTAATCCCGCATCTTGCATTGCTTTTCGATACCCAGCCAAACGCAGGCAAGCTAGCGTCTTATCCTTCGGGCCTGTGATACAGGCAATTTTGCGAAATCCCCGGCCAATAAGGTAATTGGTAGCCATTTCCCCACCTTGCAGGGAGTTATCCTTAATAATGTCGTTGCTGGACTCAAATGGAGACCAATCCATGATTACCATCGGAACCAATGGATAACGGCGAAAAACGTCATCGGATAACCGATGAGCTTCAGAACACATAATTAGCAGGCCATCAACGCGTCTTTGCAGCAAGGTTTCCATACTGCGGATCATTCGGGACGCACTGCCTTCTGTATTACACAAAATTAAGCTGTATCCCCGTTCGTAACAGCTTCGTTCCACTCCCCTGACGACTTCGGAATAAAACGAGTTATCACTGGTTGTTACCAGCATCCCAATCGTTTTTGTTTGTTTGATTTTCAAACTTCGCGCCAACGCTGAGGGGGCGTAATTCAGCTCTTCAATTGCTGCATTGACTTTATTTTTTACTCGATCACTGACATAACGATTATTATTAATCACATGAGAAACCGTTGATGTCGATACGCCCGCAAGACGGGCAACGTCCTTCATGGTAGCCACAGTTAGTCCTGTTCAGATAGAAATGCATCAATTTCATGTCGCCACGGTACTGCAGGCTGTGCTCCTCGGCGTGTCACAGCAATTGCAGCCGCAGCATGAGCAAAGCGGATCGCCGACAACATATCTTTTCCTTCCAGCATCCTCGTTACCAAAGCGCCGTTGAATGTATCCCCAGCAGCAATCGTATCAATCGCTTTCACCTTAAATCCGGGAACAATTTTGCCTTCTTTGCCTTTCTCACTTAACCATACACCGCGGCTTCCCAAGGTAATGATGACTGTTTCTATACCTTTATCATGCAAGGCCAGAGCTGCCTGCTTCGCCCCAGCATCATCATTGACAGCGATACCTGTCAGGTATTCGGCTTCGGTTTCATTCGGTGTAATGATATCGATCAAAGAAAGTAACTGATCTGATACTTTTTGGGCTGGGGCAGGGTTCAAAATCACTTTGGTATGATGTTTTTTCGCTGTTTCAGCAGCAAGTTGCACCGTTTCTAATGGTGTTTCCAACTGTAGCAACAGGGCTCCAGCCTCTTTGACCACATGTTCATAACGGCTGAAATAGTCAGGGGTCAGTGCACCATTTGCTCCAGCGTTAATAGCAATGACATTTTCCCCTTGCTGGTTGACAAAAATCAGGGCGACTCCCGTCGTTTCCCCTTCGATACACTCAATTGATGAAGTATTGATATTGTCTTTCACTAACTGCTGGAGAACGCGTTCTCCAATATCATCCTGACCAACACAGGCAATAAATGTAATGTCAGCACCGCAACGGCCAGCAGCCACAGCCTGATTAGCGCCCTTTCCTCCAAAAGCAACCTGATACTGCCTCCCTTTTACGGTTTCTCCCGGTTGAGGAAAAGAGTCAATGTTCAAAATGTGATCCACATTAATGCTACCCATCACAACAAGTTTCGCTATATTCATTATATTTATTCCTGTTCAACACGTCCTACTCAGTACTTCCAATTCAATCAGTAGAGTAACCACCAATTTTGGTGGTTACAGATAATGCCAAGTACTTACTTTTTGAAAACTAACTCCAACTCAACCGGAATGGTAGCGTCAACTTGTTCGCCTTTAAGGACTTTATCCGCAGTTTGTACACCAATAGCCCCAATTTGGTCTGGGCGTTGTGCAACTGTGGCACTTAATTTACCGCTCTGTACAGCTTTAAGGCCATCTTCTGTGCCATCAAAGCCAACAATTAATATATCCTTTCTACCCGCCGTTTGTAGTGCACGTAACGCACCCAGTGCCATTTCATCATTCTGGGCGAAAACCGCTTGCACTTCAGGCGAGGCGGTCAAAAGGTTCTGCATCACATTCAGCCCTTTTGTTCGGTCAAAATCAGCAGGCTGGCTGGCTAATAGATTAATTTTGTGATTTTTTACAGATTGAGAGAAACCTTTCCCACGCTCACGCGCAGCAGAAGTACCTGAAATACCTTCCAACTGGATAACTTTGGCTTCACTGCCCAGTTTTTCAGCAATGAAATCACCTGCCATTTTAGCGCCGGACACGTTGTCTGAAGCGACATGGCTGACCACCTTGCCTTTATTGGCCATACGATCGAGTGTAATAACCGGAATGTTGGCTTTGTTCGCCATGATGACCGCATTACCCACAGCATCAGAGTCTGTAGGATTAATCAGCATTAACTTAGTTCCTCGAACCGTTAAATCCTGTACGTTAGCCAGTTCTTTGGCCGGATTATCCTGAGAATCAAGCACAATCAGGTTATAACCCAACTTATCAGCCTCTTTCTGGGCACTATCTTTCATGGTGACAAAGAAGGGGTTATTCAAGGTGGAAATAACCAATGCAATACTCTCTTTCGCCAATGCATTAGCACTCATGGTTGCACTCAAGGCCACGGCAGAGAAAAGGGTAGCCAGCTTCTTCATTTTCATATTGTTTTTCCTGTAGGGTAAGATTATTTACTGCTTTTGTTATCGACCAGAACCGCCAGCAAAATGACAGCTGCCTTGACGATCATCTGGTAGTTGGAAGAAATACCTAATAGGTTCAATCCATTATTCAAAAAACCTAAAATCAGCGCACCAATCAGCGTGCCAACAATACGACCTTTTCCCCCAGCCAAGCTGGTTCCTCCCAGAATAACCGCGGCTATGGCATCTAATTCGTAGCCGCTTCCAGCCATGGGTTGAGCTGAAGATAATCGGGCAACTTCAATAATGCTGGCCAGTGCAGCTAATAGGCCACACAGGGAATAAACGATGATCTTTATTTTATCAACGCTGATGCCCGATAAGCGGGTTGCAGATTCATTTCCGCCTAACGCGTAGATATAACGCCCCAAACGAGTGTGATGAAGCATGAACCAAGCCAAAATAAAAACCAGCAGCATAATCCATACTGGGGCGGGGATCCCCAATAGACGGCCAATGCCGAACCAGCCAAATAAATCAGCGTTATCACTGAATCCTGTATTAATTGGGCTGCCATCCGTATAAACACGAGTCACGCCACGCAGCAACAGCATCATCACCAAAGTCGCAATAAATGCCTGTACCTTGCCTTTTGCGACAATCACACCACTACAGGCTCCAATGGCTGCTCCCAGTGCAAGAGCCCCGACAACAGCGACCAGAGCATTAATATCCGCGCTCACCATTGAGGCAGCAACAGCCCCCGTCAAAGCCAGCAAAGAACCCACAGAGAGATCAATCCCCGATGTCAGGATGACTAACATCATGCCTACTGCCATGATGGCATTAACAGAAGTTTGCTGGAGGATATTAAACAGATTATTCAATGTGAAAAAGTTAGGGCTCAGGGCTGAAACCACAGCAATTAATAATAAAAGTGCAATCAGCGATTTCTGCTCCAGAAACCATGCTTTCGTGAACCAACGCCGGGAGACCAGCTCTGTATTAGAATTCATATCCATTATCCTCGACCATTATCTTCAAACTTCACTCTATTTTTTTGTTATCTGGCTGGAATGCATTGGTAAATTGCTTGCCAACAGCAGCCGACATCAACGCTTCCTGAGAAACACTGTCCGCACTGAATTCTCCACTGATGCTCCCTTCATGCATAACCAGAATACGATCACTCATTCCCATGATTTCCGGCATCTCCGAAGAAACCAAAATGATGCTCAGACCTTCTTTTTTAAACTGATTGATTAGCTGATAAATTTCCTTTTTTGCCCCGACATCCACGCCTCTGGTTGGTTCATCAAGAATCAAGATCTTCGGCCGAGTCATTAAGCCACGAGCAATAGCGACTTTCTGCTGGTTACCACCGGAAAGCAGCCCTATCGTTTGATCCATTGAGGGAGTTTTTATATTGAATAGATTGATAAAATCAGTAACGGCTTTTTGTTCCTCTGAGTGATTCAAGAAACAGAGATGTCGGCTGAAATAGCGTAATGCGGTGAGAGACATATTCTCTTTAATCGACATGCCCAAGACCAACCCATCACGCTTGCGGTCTTCCGAAATATAGACAATGCCATTGGTCAGCCCTTCTTGTGGATTGCGAACCTTAAGATGTTTCCCATCCAACAAGATTTTGCCTGCGGTTTTCGGTAAAGCCCCATAAATCATCTTCATCAATTCAGTACGCCCGGCGCCCATCAAACCTGAGATCCCCAGAATTTCCCCACCGAAGAGGGAAAAACTGACATTATTGATCCCTGGCCCTGAAAGATTTTCCACTGCCAGCTTCTTTTCTCCTCTGGGGAGATCCAGACGCGGATACTGATCTTCCAGTTTGCGGCCGACCATCATTTCGATTAAACGATCTTCTTCAAGTGTATGGACAGATTGTTCACCGATAAACTGCCCATCACGAAATACTGTCACATCATCACAGATTTCAAAGATTTCCTTCAGACGATGAGAAATGTAGACAATGCCACACCCTTGGGCTTTCAGTTCCCGTATGGCATGGAAGAGGGATTCGGTTTCTGTATCAGTCAAGGCATCTGTTGGTTCATCCATGATGATGACTTTGGATTGGAAGCTCAGTACCTTAGCTATCTCCACCATTTGCTGATCGCCAATGGATAGCTCAGAAACAAACCGATGGCTGCTGTAGCTGATATTGAGACGTCTTAGCAAGTTATCGGCTTCTTCATACATTTTTTTCCAATTGATCATGCCCAGTTTATTGACAAATTCCCGCCCTAAAAAAATATTTTCAGCAATCGTCAACTGAGGGATAAGGTTCAATTCTTGATGGATAATGCCAATACCAGCTTCTTGGGATGCTTTGGGGCCAGAAAAAACGGCTTCTTGCCCAAGATAACGGATCGTGCCGGTGTCTTTTGTATAAATGCCGGTCAAGACTTTCATCATCGTGGACTTACCCGCGCCATTTTCACCAACTAGCGCCATCACTTTTCCAGGATAAACTCTCAATGCAGCCCCTGACAGGGCTTTTACTCCGGGGAAAGACTTATCAATCCCCTGTAACTCCAGTAATGGCTTCATAGTCACCTCAGAAAGTTACACCAGAACACAGGAGAATATTGGCGTAAGGAGTACATTCCCCTGTCCGAATGACGGCTTTGCTCTCCCTTGTTTTCTCTTTCAGAATGTCATGGCTCACATACTTTATTGTGATGGCATTGCCCTGCCGTGTTTCGAGATCAGCAATGCGCTTGATGATTTGCTCATGTATTTGAGAGTTATGTTCAATAATTTCAGCGGCCAAAATGATCGCCTCTACTTGTAGTTCCTGAACAACAACATCAAACACAGAGAGTAGATCAGGCATTCCCTGAGTTAGTGCTAAATCAATTCGTTGGGTAGAAGATGGGATAGGTAACCCCGCATCACTAAGCGCTATCTGATCCGTATGCCCTAAACGAGAAATAACAGCGGAAATATCAGAATGTAATAAAACACCTTTTTTCATTTTATGTAACTCCTGAGCGAAACGTTTCGCTGAGAAGGAATCATATAAATCCCAATATCAAAGACAACATGATTAATATGAAAATGTGATCATTATGGGAAACTTTTATACAAAATATAATTTAATAAAAAATATTAAGTTACCTAAGAAATTAAGCTGAATCAGCTTTCCTCTCATAAACAGACACAATAATTCACCATAAAATCTTTGCATAGGTTTCACTTTCTCTATAAATAAAATGGAATTGATTGTTCAAACTGTGGTGTTCACGATATGCAAATAGTCGAGAAAATATCTCAATTGAGCCAGTATCTGGAAAGTGGCCTATATGAAAGGCGACAAGCCATTCGCCTCTGCCTACTGGCGGCTTTATGTGGGGAAAGTGTTTTTCTCCTTGGCCCTCCGGGGATTGCCAAAAGCCTTATCGCGCGTCGGCTCAAATTTGCATTTCAAAATGCACATGCTTTTGAATATCTGATGACCCGTTTTTCTACTCCCGAAGAGATCTTTGGCCCCCTTTCTATTCAAGCACTCAAAGATGAAGGTCGCTACCAACGTCTTACCGAAGGCTACTTACCTGCCGCCAAAATTGTTTTTCTGGATGAAATCTGGAAAGCAGGGCCCGCCATTCTGAATACTTTACTTACAGCAATTAATGAAAAGAAATTCAGAAATGGTAATCAAGAAGAGCTCCTGCCAATGCGTTTACTCGTTACTGCATCCAATGAACTTCCTGATGCAGATAGCAGTTTGGAAGCACTCTACGATCGCATGTTGATCAGGATCTGGTTGGACAAGATTCAGGAAAAGAAAAATTTCCGGGCGCTACTGACTGATCGAACCAATGAAAATAACAACCCTGTACCGGCTCACATTCAGATCACTGATGACGAGTTTCATCAATGGCAAGACAAGATCAACCATGTATCCTTACCCGATCCTATCTTCGAGTTGATTTATCAACTGCGCCAGCAAGTAAATGCAGCCGGAAATATAACTGATGTTTCAGACAGGCGCTGGAAAAAATCCATCCACTTATTGCAGGCCAGCGCTCTTTTCAGTGGCAGAAACGAAATATCAGCGCTAGACATGGTGCTATTAAAAGATTGCCTGTGGCACGACTTGAACACCTTAAAACTTCTGCCACAATTCCTGCAAACTTTATTGACCGAGCAAGCCTATCAACAACATTCTCTGATGCAGAAAATGGATAAGTTATATCAGCATTGGGTTCAATCCAGCCAAAGCAAAAATGATCATCCCCCTTTGCAGTTAATCACTCAAAAATCCCTTTTTGGCCGCAATCGCTTTTATTCACTCCCCGAGGAAATCAAAGACGAAAAACTGACGCTATTTCTGCATCCTTCATTACATCTGCACAATATAGACATTAACTTCATCGAAATAGACAAGAAATCGCTGGAAAATTCACTGAAGAGTAATACTGGGGAATTATCTGCTCGTTTAAATGGTATTGGTTTTCCACAAACCATTATGATGGAAATCAACGAAAAGCATCAGGTTGAAGTTCTGGATGCCAGTCGTAATAGCGCGATTCTTTGCCAAACAAGGTTGAAATCGATAACTTCAGAAAAAAACACAACCATGCAAAACCATTCCGAATGGAAGGGAAAACTGCTATCCATCCGTGATGAAATTCAGCATCAGCACCTATTGTTTAGCCAGCATCAGCCTTGTTTATTTATTGAAGAATATTGGATTGCCGACATTGAACAAAGTTTCTTTCAGTTAACCGAAAGATTGGAACACTTGAGGTCGAAAATCGGAGGGTAATATGTTAACGCTGACAACGCTCGATCTCTTGCTCTCCATTAACGAAAGCGAGCTGATCGAGGAAATCATTTTTACACTACTGAGTACGCCTCAATTGGCTATTTTTTTTGAAAAACACCCGAGGCTGAAACAAGCATTACTGAAAGATCTCCCTTCATGGCGGCAAATATTGCAGCAAAGAATAAAAGAAACGTTTATTCCTTTTCCATTGGCTGAAGAGTTTCAGTTATATCAAAACATGCAGGTAACCAATACAGCAGACTTTTATCAAGCACTACCAATTACCACAGAAAAACTTCAACAGCTAGGCTCCCCTTTTGCCAATGAAGCCAGCAAGCTGTTAAAAACCTTATCTGGCCATCCCCATTCAGGGCAAGTACTGTTTCTTAAGCGCTGGCGCATCAGTCTGATCCTGCAAGTGACGGCATTTAATAAGGCGCTATTAGAACAAGAAAAAGAACAATTATTGGCAGAGATCCAGAAACGAATAACGCTCAGCGATAAACTTGATCCTATATTTGATCACAATGATCACGCCGCAGGCCGATTGTGGGATATGAGCAAAAGCCGGCTTCACCTGACTTCACGCAATATACAACTTTTCACCCTCTATGCTGACGTTCTCAGGCAGCATCCTGAGCTGGAAAAAATGGCACAATTGCTCGGCCGCAGCCAAACAGCTAAATCAACGCCTGAAACTAGCCATGTCCTTGAGCCGGTTACTCAAATCGAGAAAATCCCTGATACCGTACCAGAACAAATCAGTGGGATCCGCCAAGGTGATGATATTTTAAGGCTACTGCCCAATGAGATAGCCATGCTGGGCATTGAAGGGCTGGAATACGAGTTTTATCGACGGTTGCTGGAGAAAAAATTACTGTCCTACCGCCTGCAAGGGGATAACTGGCAATCAAAAACCGCATTAAAACCCGTGACTCATCATCACAATGCAGAACAACCTCGTGGGCCTTTTATTGTTTGTGTCGATACTTCAGGCTCAATGGGGGGATTTAATGAACGATGCGCGAAGGCATTTTGCCTGTCTCTGATGCGTATTGCTTTAGAAGATAACCGTCACTGCCACATCATGTTGTTCTCAACAGAACAGATCCACTATGACTTAACTTCTTCCAATGGGCTTACCCAGGCAGTACATTTTTTGGGGCAAACATTCAGAGGAGGAACCGATATAGCATCTTGCTTGAGTGCAACAATTGAAAAAATGAAAGAAAATATTTGGAAAGATGCTGATGCCGTTGTTATTTCAGATTTTATTGCCCAACGTTTGCCGGACACTCTAATCCATCAGATAAAAAACCTGCAACAGCATCAACAACACCGCTTCCATGCAGTCTCCCTTTCCCGTTATGGAAAACCCGGTATCATGCGGATATTCGATCATATCTGGCATTTTGATACCGAGTTTACAAGCCGCTTACAGAGAAAGTGGCGGATTCAACCTTAAAGCACACCTTCAATTGATTCGATAACTTCTGGTGACCACACACCGCACTGAACCTGACCGATATGAGCCATTTGCAGCATCAGCATAACCAAACGAGATTGCCCGATACCACCACCGATGGACTGTGGCATTTCACCTTTAATCAACGCCTGATGCCAGTCGTATTGCAGGCGCCCTTCATCGCTTGTCAGTTTAAGCTGACGTTGCAAAGCTTCTGCATCAACACGGATACCCATTGAAGAAATTTCAAAAGCATCCTGTAAAACAGGGTTCCAGACAATAATGTCGCCGTTCAGGCCAAAATAACCATCACTGTTCGGCGTAGTCCAATCGTCATAATCCGGTGCGCGAACATCATGTGATTGGCCATCAGACAACTTGCCGCCGATTCCCATCAAGAAAATCGCACCAAATTCCTTGGCAGCCTCACGTTCACGACCTTTAGCATCCAGATCAGGGTAACGTTTCAGAAGCTCTTCACTGTGGATGAAGTGAATTTGATCTGGCAGGAACGGTGCCAGACCAAATTCCTTACTTACCGCTTGCTGCGTTTCTTTTATTGCTTCGTAGATTTTACCTACTGTCTGTTTTAAATAATCGAGTGAACGCTGACCTTCACCCATCGTTTTCTCCCAATCCCACTGATCAACAAAGATAGAGTGGATAGGAGTCAAGCGATCTTCATCAGGACGCAGAGCCTTCATGTGGGTATATAACCCTTGTTCAGCTTGAAAACCAAAGCGGCCTAATGTTTTGCGTTTCCATTTTGCCAAAGAATGAACCACTTCAAACGTTGCTTCTGGCAATGTTTTCACTTTTACCTGAACAGCTTTCTCATGCCCAGACAAGTTATCCTGAGTACCATCACCAAGACGGCTCAAGATAGGTCCTTGAACTTCGATTAAATCAAGTTGTTTTTCCAGCAAGCGGGAAAAGTATGATTTCACAAAACTAATCTGCTGCTGTTTTTCAATGAAGGATGTTTTCATGATGCTACTCTCAAAAAATTTTTAGTGACCCTGTGTCCCGTTGCTATAGATTAAGCAACAAAACAGGGTACAAATTCAATATATAATAATAAAAATATTGTTTATTATTTATAAACGATAATTTTTACACTATAAAAATGAATATCATTCAAAAATAGGGATTAAAAATGGCAGAAATTTATCAGATCGATAATTTGGACCGTGACATACTTCACGCTTTAATGGAAAACGCACGTACACCTTATGCAGAACTAGCCAAAAAATTTGCAGTCAGCCCGGGCACAATTCATGTTCGTGTGGAAAAAATGAAACAGTCAGGGATCATTACAGGTACCCGGGTTGATATCAGTGCGAAACAGCTGGGGTTCGATGTATGCTGCTTTATCGGTATCATATTGAAGAGTGCCAAAGACTATCCCTCGGCCCTGAAAAAACTCGATATGCTGGATGAAGTGGTTGAGGTTTACTACACCACAGGGCATTACAGCATTTTCATTAAAGTCATGTGCCGTTCCATTGAAGCTCTTCAGGACGTACTTATCAACAAGATCCAGACGATTGATGAAATCCAGTCAACAGAGACATTGATCTCTTTGCAAAACCCGATAATCAGGACAATAAAGCCATAGGGCAGAAAATAGATTAACCACATTATCCACAAGTAGATCCCAATAGATTCACAGCGTACAATAGTTGCTCTTTAATTTAACAAGGATCATGATGAGCACGATAACCTTAATCAGCGGCAGCACAATGGGAAGCGCCGAATACGTTGCCGAACATATGGCTGAGATCTTAGAAAACAGCGGGTTTTCAACAACGATGCTTCATGGTCCCTCATTGGATGATCTTCCCCTTAAAGGGCTGTGGCTTGTGGTCACATCAACACACGGAGCTGGGGATTTACCTGAAAATCTCCAGCCTCTGGCTGATGAACTCACACAACAGAGACCGGATTTGAGTAACGTGACATTTGGCTCAATCGGTATCGGCGATTCCGAATATGACACATTTTGTGGCGCAATAAGATCACTGGAGTGTTTATTGGTGGATCTCGGAGCAAAACGGATCGGCGATCGACTGGAAATAGACATTCAGCAACATGAAATTCCAGAAGATCCAGCCGAAGAATGGGTTAAAGAGTGGTCAAAGTTACTCTGATCCGATTAAAAATATAACGATCAACTGTGGATAACTAAGCTAAAAAGCAGGGGTTAACCCGTAGTTATCCATTTAATAACCTAAATACAATCTACCGCCTGTGTATAACTAAGCATTTAGATCCCAGCTTATACTGACTTGGATCACGGATCATTCACAGCAAATGATCCTTTACAGGATTATGATCTCTATATGGAAAATCCACTTATCCACAGATGATCGTGATCCTAATAAAAGATCTAATAAAGAGATCTTTAAATAAAAAGATCTTCTTTTAATTAACGATGATCTCATCCTACTTGTCTTAAGTAGAAACTTGGGTAGAATTCTCCTCCCAATGCATATGAAGCATTCTCACAATTGAAGGTTCGCACATGTTTTATCCAGAGCACTTTGACGTCATCATTATCGGCGGAGGTCATGCCGGCACTGAAGCTGCAATGGCCGCAGCACGTATGGGGCGTCAAACCTTACTACTGACTCACAATATTGATACTTTGGGCCAGATGTCATGTAATCCAGCCATTGGTGGGATCGGTAAAGGGCATCTGGTAAAAGAGATCGATGCACTTGGTGGTCTGATGGCGAAAGCGACTGATCAGGCCGGTATTCAGTTCAGAACACTCAATGCCAGCAAAGGCCCGGCTGTCAGGGCTACGCGAGCACAAGCGGATCGAGTACTTTACCGACAAGCCGTAAGAACTGCGTTGGAAAATCAGCCTAACCTAATGATCTTCCAACAATCCGTAGAAGATCTCATTGTGGAAAACGACACCGTTACAGGCGTTGTCACACGTATGGGATTGAAATTTAAAGCAAAATCTGTAGTTCTCACTGTGGGAACTTTCCTTGACGGAAAAATCCATATCGGGTTGGAAAACTACAGTGGTGGCCGTGCAGGTGATCCTCCTGCGATCGCATTGTCTCATCGTCTGCGTGAGCTGCCTTTGCGCGTATCTCGCTTGAAAACAGGCACACCTCCACGCATTGATGCGCGATCCATTGATTTCAGCCAGCTTGAACAACAGCTGGGTGATAATCCAACGCCTGTATTTTCATTCATGGGCAACAGAGATCAACATCCGCAGCAGATCCCTTGTTACATCACCCATACCAATGAAAAAACCCATGAAGTGATCCGTAATAACTTGGATCGCAGTCCAATGTATGCGGGGATCATCGAAGGGATCGGCCCTCGTTACTGTCCTTCCATTGAAGACAAAGTCATGCGTTTTGCAGATCGCAACGCGCACCAGATCTTCCTGGAACCAGAAGGGCTGACCAGCAACGAAATCTATCCAAATGGGATCTCGACCAGCTTGCCATTTGACGTGCAAATGCAGATTGTCCACTCGATGAAAGGCATGGAAAATGCCCGTATTATTCGTCCGGGTTACGCGATCGAGTATGACTTTTTCGATCCACGTGATTTGAAACAGACTCTGGAAAGCAAATATATCCACGGGTTGTTCTTCGCAGGCCAGATCAATGGCACCACCGGATATGAAGAAGCGGCTGCACAGGGATTGCTGGCAGGCCTCAATGCTGCCCGCTATGCCAACAACGAAGAAGGTTGGTTCCCACGCCGGGATCAGGCTTATATCGGCGTTCTGGTCGATGATCTGTGTACTTTGGGAACGAAGGAACCTTACCGCATGTTTACCTCCCGAGCGGAGTATCGTTTGATGCTGCGTGAAGACAATGCGGATCTTCGTTTAACTGAACAGGGCCGTAAATTGGGGTTGGTGGATGATCTTCGTTGGGAACATTACAGCCGCAAAGTTGAAATGATCGAACAAGAACGCCAGCGTCTGCGCAATATCTGGGTACATCCTCATTCCGATAATTTGGTGGATATCAACAAAATGTTAAAAACACCATTATCGAAAGAAGCCAATGGTGAAGATTTGTTGCGCCGCCCGGAAATGAATTATGAATTGCTGACATCATTGCCACGCTTTGCCCCGGGGCTGACAGAGCCTCAGGCTGCGGATCAAGTTGAAATTCAAGTGAAGTACGAAGGTTACATTGCTCGTCAGCACGAAGAGATTGAAAAACAACTTCGCAATGAAAATACAGCACTGCCGGTTGATCTGGATTATCAGCAAGTGTCTGGGCTTTCCAATGAAGTTATCGCCAAGTTGAATGACCATAAACCAAGTTCAATTGGTCAAGCATCACGTATTTCAGGCATAACACCAGCAGCCATTTCCATTTTGCTGGTATGGCTGAAAAAACAAGGTTTATTGCGTCGCAGCGCCTGAGGAGACGAATTTTGCTGAACAAATTAGAATCGCTTCTGGCGCAAACTGACTTTGAGTTATCTCTGGATCAGAAACAAAAACTCATTGATTACGTTGGCATGCTCAACAAATGGAATAAAGCCTATAACCTGACATCTGTCCGTGATCCAGAACAGATGCTGGTTCGGCACATCATGGACAGCATTGTTGTTAACCCACAGCTTCGTGGTACGCGTTTTATTGATGTAGGAACAGGGCCAGGGTTACCGGGGATCCCTCTGGCGATTGTACGGCCGGACTCCCACTTCACCTTGCTGGATAGCTTGGGAAAACGGGTGCGCTTTTTGCGTCAGGTTCAACATGAGCTAGATTTGCCTAATATCGAACCCGTACAGAGCCGAGTTGAAGAGTTTATTCCTGAACCCCCTTTTGATGGGGTTATCAGCCGCGCATTCGCGTCTTTAGAAGATATGCTTTCATGGTGCCACCACCTTCCCAAACCCATTGAGGGGCGTTTTTATGCCCTGAAAGGGGCACTATCGGAAGATGAGCTGGCTAAATTACCGGCGGGTTTTATGTCAGAAAGCGTCTTCTCTCTGACTGTCCCTGAATTGAGCGAACAGCGCCATCTTGTTATTCTTAAGTCAAACTAACTTTGCTATTTGTCAATAAAATTATAAATAATTAGTGACGCCAAACACATTTAAAATGTTACAGGCGTTACTAATTATTCCTTTTCATTATTTCGGTTTTATTTACTAATAACTCACAAAAAACCAACTTTATTTTTATATTGGGATAATTTTCCTTTTTGAAGATGCCTATCGATTTTTTTAATAAATAAATTTTAGGGAAAGTGTTCAAAATAAACATTCAAGGTTTTTTATCGATATATCAGATAAAACTTTATAGGTGTAATATTAATTGATTGATTTTTATTTAAAAAAATAAAAAGATTTTCATCACATTTTTAATGATAAAAATAATTAATGATTCTGTTTGATGTGATATGCATCACGTTTAATATAGAGGTCGTACCATTAATAGTTGCAGAATATTAAATGGTATTTGTGAGCAATCTAGCACCAAAGTTAGAAAATTAAATAATTATTCACTTTTTCGCTACTTATGGATTGAATTCATTTTGGGTGCCCGTATAATTTGCACGTTTTTGTCACTTGACACTCTTAAGCAAAGCCAGTTTTATACAGCATTCAGCAAGACCTGATATGTGATGGTGTACCTCAGGGAGAAAACAAAAGTCATGTCTGTATCCCTTTACAGCGGTAGAACAGCACTGAAACTGTTACTTTTGCAGTTAATGACTTTTGTTATTCTCAGTGTAGCTTTTTGTACCAAAAGTATAGAGTGGGGGGCTTCTGCTTTCGCTGGTGGGTTGGCATGTTGGTTGCCAAATGTGGCTTTCATGCTGCTTAGCCGTTTTCAAAAAGCGAAAAAAGAAGGCATTCCAGTACGAATTGCATGGTTTTTCGTGATTAGCGAAGGGGTCAAAGTTATCATTACGATAGCTGTGCTGATAGTCGCTTTAGGGGTGTTCAAGGCGGCATTTGCACCACTTGGTGTGGCCTATTTAGCGGTGCTGATTGTGCAGATCATCGCACCTGCCGTAATGAACGGTTAGCGTTTTTAACAACAAAAGGGTAAAAAGCATCATGTCTGCATCAGGAGAAGTTTCAACTTCAGAGTATATAAGCCACCATCTGAGGCATCTTCAGTTGGACTTACGTACTTTTGAGTTGGTCAATCCCAACGCTAGTGGTTATGAGGCGACGTTCTGGACATTGAACATTGACTCGCTTTTTTTCTCCATCGTATTAGGAATGTTATTTCTATTTGTGTTTAGAAGAGTTGCGGTTCGTGCTACTGACGGCGTACCGGGGAAATTTCAGACTGCAGTAGAAATGATAATCGGTTTTGTTGATAACACGGTTCGTGATATGTATCACGGCAAGAGCAAAGTGATTGCCCCTCTGGCTTTGACTGTGTTCGTTTGGGTGTTGTTGATGAACGCATTGGACTTGCTGCCAATCGATCTTATTCCTTTAGTTGGTGAACATATCTTCGGCTTACCTGCTCTGCGTATTGTTCCAACCGCAGATGTCAGTGTCACCTTGTCGATGGCTCTCGGTGTCTTTGTTCTCATTTTGTTCTACAGCGTTAAGATGAAAGGAATTCGTGGTTTTGCGAAGGAGCTGACATTGCAGCCTTTCAATCACCCACTGTTTATTCCAATTAACTTAATTTTGGAAGGGGTCAGCTTGCTGTCTAAACCTATATCACTCGGTCTGCGACTGTTTGGTAATATGTATGCCGGCGAATTGATCTTTATTCTTATAGCGGCTCTTTTACCGTTTTGGTCACAGTGGCTACTTAGCCTGCCATGGGCGATTTTCCACATACTGATTATTACGTTACAAGCCTTTATTTTCATGGTTCTGACGATTGTTTATCTGTCGATGGCATCTGAAGAACATTAATATTTATCAATAATAGTGATTTAACTGAAACAAACTGGAGACTGTCATGGAAAACCTGAATATGGATCTGCTGTACATAGCTGCCGCTATTCTGATGGGTCTGGCGGCTATTGGTGCTGCGATCGGTATCGGCATCCTCGGAGGTAAATTCCTGGAAGGCGCTGCTCGCCAACCTGATCTGATTCCTCTGCTGCGTACGCAGTTCTTTATCGTCATGGGTCTGGTTGACGCCATCCCTATGATCGCTGTGGGCCTGGGCTTGTATATGATGTTCGCTGTTGGCGGTTAATAAAACCGTAGAACTGAATATTACGCCAATTCATTAATTGAAATAGAGGTATTGTGCAGTGAATATTAACGCAACAATCCTCGGCCAGGCCATCGCGTTTGTCCTGTTTGTTTTGTTCTGCATGAAGTATGTATGGCCACCAATTATGGCGGCCATTGAAAAGCGTCAGAAGGAGATTGCTGACGGTTTGGCTTCGGCAGAGCGTGCCAAAAAGAACCTGGACTTAGCGCAAGCCAATGCGACCGACCAACTGAAAAAAGCGAAAGCGGATGCGCAAGTTATCATTGAGCAAGCTAATAAACAAAAAGCTCAAATCATTGATGACGCGAAAGCGGAAGCTGAGCTGGAACGTAACAAAATCGTAGCGCAAGCGCATGCTGAAATTGAAGCTGAACGCAAACGCGCTCGTGAAGAGTTACGTAAGCAGGTTGCGATGCTGGCTATCGCAGGTGCCGAGAAAATCATCGAACGTTCCGTGGATGAAGCTGCTAACAGCGACATCGTTGATAAACTGGTCGCTGAACTGTAAGGAGGGAGGGGCATGTCTGAATTTGCTACGGTAGCTCGCCCCTACGCCAAAGCAGCTTTTGACTTTGCTGTAGAACACCAATCTATTGAACACTGGCAGAACATGCTGGCGTTTGTTGCTGAGGTTACTCGCAATGAGCAGGTTGGTGAGCTGCTTTCCGGTTCATTAGCACCGGAAACGTTAGCCAAGACCTTTATCACCATTTGTGGTGAGCAGGTTGATGCGCATGCTCAGAACTTTATTCGTGTAATGGCAGAAAATGGGCGCTTGTTGGCATTGCCAGAAGTTGTCCAGCAATTTATCCAATTGCGTGCGTCACTTGAATCAACCATTGATGTTGAAGTGATTTCTGCGACCGAACTGAATGAGCAGCAGCAGGCTAAAATTTCTGCGGCGATGGAAAAACGTCTGTCACGCAAAGTGAAGCTGAATTGCAAAATTGATAAGTCTGTTATTGCCGGTGTAATTATCCGCGCGGGTGACATGGTGATCGATGGCAGTATTCGTGGCCGTCTGGATCGTTTAACAGACGACTTGCAGTCTTAAGGGGACTGGAGCATATGCAACTGAATTCCACCGAAATCAGCGAACTGATCAAACAGCGTATTGCTCAGTTCAATGTCGTGAGCGAAGCTCACAATGAAGGTACGATTGTTTCCGTTAACGACGGTATCATTCGTGTCCACGGTTTAGCCGATGTCATGCAGGGTGAAATGATCGCTCTGCCTGGCAACCGTTACGCAATTGCACTGAACCTGGAGCGCGACTCTGTAGGTGCGGTTGTTATGGGTCCATACGCTGACTTAGCCGAAGGCATGAAAGTTAAGTGTACTGGCCGTATTTTGGAAGTACCTGTTGGTCGTGGCTTGCTGGGTCGTGTTGTTAACACACTGGGTGAACCAATCGACGGCAAAGGTGCTGTTGAGCATGATGGCTTCTCACCTGTTGAAGTTATTGCGCCTGGCGTTATCGATCGCCAATCCGTTGACCAGCCTGTCCAGACCGGTTACAAATCCGTTGATGCCATGATTCCAATTGGTCGTGGTCAGCGTGAGCTGGTAATCGGTGACCGTCAGACGGGTAAAACCGCTCTGGCTATCGATGCTATCATCAACCAGCGTAATTCCGGTATCAAATGTATCTATGTTGCTATTGGTCAGAAAGCTTCTACCATTTCCAACGTAGTTCGTAAGCTGGAAGAGCACGATGCACTGGAAAACACCATCGTTGTTGTTGCATCCGCATCAGAATCTGCGGCCCTGCAATACTTGGCGCCATATTCTGGCTGTGCGATGGGCGAATACTTCCGTGATCGTGGCGAAGATGCACTGATTGTTTACGATGACCTGTCTAAACAGGCTGTTGCGTACCGTCAGATTTCTCTGTTGCTGCGTCGTCCACCTGGACGTGAAGCATTCCCTGGTGATGTTTTCTATCTCCACTCCCGTCTGTTGGAGCGTGCTGCGCGTGTTAACGCTGAGTACGTTGAAAAATTCACTAATGGTGAAGTGAAAGGCCAAACGGGTTCTCTGACTGCATTGCCAATCATTGAAACTCAGGCTGGTGACGTTTCTGCATTCGTACCGACAAACGTTATCTCCATTACTGATGGTCAGATTTTCCTTGAATCTTCTCTGTTCAACTCCGGTATCCGCCCTGCGGTTAACCCAGGGATTTCCGTATCCCGTGTAGGTGGTGCTGCACAGACTAAGATCATCAAGAAACTGTCTGGTGGTATCCGTACCGCTCTGGCTCAGTATCGTGAACTGGCAGCATTCTCTCAGTTTGCTTCAGATCTGGATGATGCAACGCGTAAGCAGTTGGATCATGGTCAGAAAGTAACTGAGCTGTTGAAACAGAAACAATATCAGCCAATGTCAGTTGCACTGCAGGCTCTGTCTCTGTTTTCTGCTGAGCGCGGTTACCTGGAAGATATCGAAATCGCGAAAGTGGTCAGTTTCGAAGCTGCTCTGTTGGCGTATGCTAACCGTGAACATGCTGATCTTCTGAAAGAGATTGACCAGTCTGGTGATTACAACGGAGAGATCGAAGCTAAGCTGAAAGCTCTGTTGGAATCCTTCAAGGCGACTCAGTCCTGGTAACACTATTCGGCCCTGTTTAATTTTATTTAATTAAAATAACACGGGCCGTCTGGTTGAATTCGGAGAAGCAGAAATGGCCGGCGCAAAAGAGATACGTACCAAAATCGCCAGTGTGCAAAATACGCAAAAAATCACTAAAGCGATGGAAATGGTCGCCGCGTCCAAAATGCGTAAAACGCAGGATCGCATGGCGGCCAGCCGTCCTTACGCAGAGACCATTCGCAGTGTGATTGGACACCTTGCGTTAGGTAATCTGGAATACAAACATCCCTACCTTGAAGAGCGTGAAGTTAAGCGTGTTGGGTACGTGGTTGTTTCGACTGACCGTGGTTTATGTGGCGGTTTGAACATTAACCTGTTCAAAAAATTGCTGATAGAAATGAAAGACTGGTCTGATAAAAACGTCCAAGTTGACTTGGCGCTTGTCGGATCGAAAGGGGTTTCTTTCTTTTCTTCTGTTGGTGGCAACATTGTTGCCCAGGTAACAGGGATGGGAGATAACCCATCATTGTCCGAACTGATCGGGCCAGTCCACGTCATGATGCAAGCATATGACGAAGGGCGTCTGGATAAACTGTATATAGTGGCAAACAAGTTCATTAATACAATGTCTCAGGTTCCGACAATTACTCAGTTATTGCCTCTGCCAGCCGGAGACGATGAAACACTGAAGAAGAAGTCCTGGGATTATCTGTATGAACCTGATCCTAGAGCGCTGTTGGATACCCTTCTGCGCCGTTATATAGAATCGCAAGTTTATCAGGGCGTCGTTGAAAACCTGGCTAGTGAACAGGCCGCACGAATGGTAGCGATGAAAGCCGCGACCGATAACGGTGGCAACCTGATCAAAGAGTTGCAGTTGGTTTACAACAAGGCTCGTCAGGCCAGTATCACTCAGGAACTCACCGAAATCGTTTCGGGTGCTTCTGCGGTTTAACAGCTAGGTTTACGAATTACGTAGAGGATTCAAGATGGCTACTGGAAAGATTATCCAGGTAATCGGCGCCGTAGTGGACGTCGAATTCCCTCAGGACAGCGTACCAAAAGTATACGATGCCCTTGAGGTTAAAAACGGTGAAGAAAAATTGGTGCTGGAAGTTCAGCAGCAGTTGGGTGGTGGTATCGTTCGTTGTATCGCAATGGGTACTTCTGATGGCCTGCGCCGTAATTTGGAAGTAACAGACTTAGGACATCCAATCGAAGTTCCAGTGGGTAAAGCAACACTGGGCCGTATCATGAACGTATTGGGTGATCCGATTGACATGAAAGGTGATATCGGCGAAGAAGAGCGCTGGTCAATTCACCGCACAGCACCAACTTACGAAGAGTTGTCCAACTCTCAGGATCTGCTGGAAACCGGTATAAAAGTCATGGACTTGATCTGCCCATTTGCTAAGGGTGGTAAAGTTGGTCTGTTCGGTGGTGCGGGTGTAGGTAAAACCGTTAACATGATGGAGCTTATTCGTAACATCGCGATTGAGCACTCAGGTTACTCCGTATTTGCCGGTGTTGGTGAGCGTACCCGTGAAGGTAACGACTTCTACCATGAAATGACTGATTCAAACGTACTGGACAAAGTATCTCTGGTATACGGTCAGATGAATGAGCCACCAGGAAACCGTCTGCGTGTTGCTTTGACCGGTTTGACCATGGCGGAAAAATTCCGTGATGAAGGCCGTGATGTTCTGTTGTTCGTTGACAACATTTACCGTTATACCCTGGCAGGGACAGAAGTATCTGCACTGTTGGGCCGTATGCCATCTGCGGTAGGTTATCAGCCAACACTGGCGGAAGAAATGGGTGCTCTGCAAGAGCGTATCACTTCAACCCAAACAGGTTCTATCACTTCCGTACAGGCCGTTTACGTTCCTGCGGATGACTTGACTGACCCATCACCAGCGACAACCTTTGCTCACTTGGATGCAACCGTTGTATTGAGCCGTCAGATCGCATCTTTGGGTATTTACCCTGCGGTTGACCCACTAGATTCAACCAGTCGTCAGCTTGATCCACTGGTTGTTGGTCAAGAGCACTATGATGTGGCTCGTGGCGTTCAGTCTATCCTGCAACGTTATCAGGAACTGAAAGACATCATCGCCATTTTGGGTATGGATGAACTGTCTGAAGACGATAAACTGGTTGTGGCACGTGCCCGTAAGATCCAGCGCTTCCTGTCTCAGCCATTCTTCGTAGCAGAAGTCTTCACTGGCTCACCAGGTAAATTCGTTTCTCTGAAAGATACCATCCGTGGCTTCAAAGGCATCCTGAACGGTGATTATGACCACCTGCCAGAGCAGGCGTTCTACATGGTTGGTACCATCGAAGAAGCTGTGGAAAAAGCGAAATCGCTTTAATACGGCTGACGGGAGGTTGATATGGCTGCAATGACGTTCTCCCTGAACGTAGTCAGTGCTGAAAAACAGTTGTTTGAAGGGCTGGTACAAAAAATTCAGGTGACAGGTAGTGAAGGTGAATTGGGGATTTATCCTCAACACACGCCACTGCTTACTGCCATAAAACCGGGCATGATACGTATTGTTAAGCAGTTTGGCGAAGAAGAGTTTGTCTACCTATCTGGTGGTACTCTTGAAGTTCAGCCAAACGGCGTTATCGTACTGGCTGATACAGCGATCCGTGGTAAGGATTTGGACGAAGCTAAAGTGCTTGAAGCCAAGCGCAAGGCGGAAGAACACATCCGTAATTCTCACGGCGATGTTGATTATGCTCAGGCATCTGCTGAATTGTCGAAAGCGATCGCGAAGCTTCGCGTTATCGAACTGACAAAAAAAATGATGTAATAAGTACCCGGTAGATTTCAGGTGGCAGGCAATAAAGCGGCAACTTGAAAAAAGGGTACAGGCAGTGAGATAAAAAGCCAGTTGGTGAAAGCTAACTGGCTTTTTTGCTTTTATTGCATTTTCGCGTTACGAAATATGTGGCAATTTATTTTGCAAACGAGTTTACTTTCATACATAAAATTGGAATTGTCAGGTTTCTTATGTCTATTATCTCAAACAGTAACAGTGCTAAAAGTGTCGTGATCCTTGCTGCGGGCAAAGGTACCCGCATGTACTCTGCTCTTCCCAAGGTTTTGCACTTGCTGGCAGGTAAGCCGATGGTTCAGCATGTCATTGACACAGCAATGGAACTGGGTACCCAAAATGTTCATCTTGTCTACGGACATGGCGGTGACTTGATGAAACAAACACTTTCCAATCAAAATGTAAATTGGGTATTGCAGGCTGAGCAGCTTGGTACGGGTCACGCCATGCAGCAGGCAGCCCCGCATTTTTCCGATGATGAAGATATTATTATCCTTTACGGTGATGTCCCTCTGATTGCCAAAGATACTTTAGAGCGTTTGATCGAGGTAAAACCAGCAGGTGGAATTGGTTTATTGACTGCCATTTTGGATAACCCAACAGGATATGGTCGTATCATTCGTGAAAATGGCGAAGTAACGGGTATTATCGAACAAAAAGATGCCACCGAAGAGCAGCGTAAAATCAACGAAATCAACACGGGTATTTTGGTCGCCAATGGCGGTGATTTGAAACACTGGTTATCTAAGTTGGAAAATAACAATGCGCAGGGAGAATATTACCTGACCGATATTATCGCATTGGCACACCAAGAAGGCCGCCAAATCAAGGCAGTACATCCAAGTCGTTTAAGTGAAATGGAAGGAGTTAACAATCGCCTTCAGCTTGCTACATTGGAGCGTATTTACCAGTCTGAACAGGCCGAAAAACTACTGTTGGCGGGCGTCATGCTATTGGATCCTGCTCGCTTTGACCTGCGAGGAACACTGGAACATGGCCGTGATGTGGTGATTGACACGAATGTCATTATCGAAGGGCACGTCACACTGGGAAATAATGTTCATATCGGCTCTGGTTGTATTCTGAAAAACTGTGTTATTGGTGATGGCTCGGTAGTTAGCCCTTACACCGTAATCGAAAACTCAGAGCTTTCAACTGAGTGTACCGTAGGGCCTTTTGCTCGTTTACGCCCGGGCACTAAACTGGCTGAAAAAGCCCACGTTGGCAATTTTGTTGAAATGAAAAAAGCCACTCTTGGCAAAGGCTCCAAAGCTGGTCATTTGACTTACCTTGGTGATTCTGAAATTGGCAACAATGTAAACATCGGTGCAGGAACCATTACCTGCAACTATGATGGTGCTAATAAGTTTAAAACCATTATTGGCGATGATGTATTTGTCGGTTCTGATTCCCAGCTTGTTGCGCCTATTACAATCGAAAAAGGCGCAACGATCGGTGCGGGAACAACAGTCACAAAAAACGTTGCTGAAAATGATCTGGTCATCAGTCGAGTGAAGCAAACTCATATTAAAAACTGGCCACGACCAGTTAAGAAAAAATAAATAAGATATACCAATAAAAAATCCCCAATAAATTTCAAGTTGCGGCGCGGCGGTCAGTGAACGAAGCCGGCGACGCTGTGGCTTGAAAGATGAAGGGGACAATCCCCCAATCTCTACAAAGCTCGGGGGCGGCAAACGCCATAACGCGATTTGCTGTAAGACAATCAGGTTGTGCGACATAAAAAGGGTTAAATATACCAATGGATTTCAAGTTGCTTCGCGGAGGCAAGTGAGAGAATCCTCAGAAGCATAGATAACTATGTGACTGGGGTGAACGAATGTAGCCAACAAAGAGGCAGCTTGAAAGACGAAGGGTATGGCCCTGTTTTTAGGAATAAAACACATGTGTGGAATTGTTGGTGCTTGTGCACAACGAGATATTGCAGAAATATTGATCGAAGGTCTTCGTCGTCTGGAGTACCGTGGTTATGACTCTGCAGGTATGGCTGTCGTTGACAGTGAAAACCGTATGACACGTCTGCGTGAAGTCGGCAAAGTACAAATGTTGGCGGATGAAGCGGACAAACAGCCAGTTATTGGCGGCACAGGGATTGCCCATACCCGTTGGGCGACTCACGGAGAGCCTAATGAGCGTAATGCTCATCCTCATGTTTCTGAACATATTGCAGTCGTACATAACGGCATTATTGAAAACCACGAAGAGCTACGCGAAGAATTAAAAGCGCGAGGTTACATCTTCTCTTCCGATACAGATACTGAAACCATTGCCCACCTTGTGCATTGGGAGCAGCAGCAAGGCGGCTCACTACTGGAAGTGATCCAGCGCGTGATCCCGCAATTGCGTGGCGCTTACGGCACTGTCATTATGGATAGTCGTAACCCTGACGTGCTGGTAGCAGCGCGTTCTGGCAGCCCATTGGTTGTTGGCTTGGGTGTCGGTGAAAATTTCCTGGCCTCTGACCAACTGGCGTTATTGCCTGTGACCCGCCGCTTTATCTATCTGGAAGAGGGCGACATCGTAGAAATCACGCGCCGTACGGTTCGCATTTTTGATGTGAACGACGAAGCCGTTGAACGCGAGCAGATTGAATCCAACGTCCAGTACGATGCAGGTGACAAGGGTGTTTATCGTCACTACATGCAAAAAGAGATTTACGAACAACCGATGGCTATTAAGAGCACATTGGAAGGTCGTTTCAGCAACGGTCAGGTCAATCTGTCAGAGCTGGGCGCTAACGCGGCAGAACTGTTGTCTCAGGTTGAACACATCCAAATCGTTGCTTGCGGAACCTCTTATAACGCGGGCATGGTTTCACGTTACTGGTTCGAATCATTGGCAGGAATTCCATGTGACGTGGAAATCGCTTCTGAATTCCGTTACCGCAAGCCAGCACGCCGTAAAAACAGCCTGTTGATCACTTTGTCCCAATCAGGTGAAACGGCTGATACCTTGGCAGCCCTGCGCTTATCCAAGGAACTGGGTTACCTGACTTCGTTGACCATTTGTAACGTTGCGGGTTCCTCTCTGGTACGTGAATCCGAATTTGCCCTGATGACCAAAGCCGGCGCTGAAATCGGTGTTGCATCCACTAAAGCCTTCACCACGCAGTTAACTGTATTGTTGATGCTGGTGGCTTACATGGGGCGTCTGAAAGGCGCTGATGCAACATTGGAGCACGACATTGTTCATGCCTTGCATGCCCTGCCAAGCCGCATTGAAAGTATGTTGTCCAAAGACAAACTGATCGAAGCATTGGCGGAAGACTTCTCTGAAAAGCACCACGCCCTGTTCCTTGGCCGTGGCGATCAATACCCGATTGCGGTTGAAGGTGCGTTGAAACTGAAAGAGATCTCCTACATTCACGCAGAAGCCTATGCTGCGGGTGAGCTGAAGCATGGCCCATTGGCACTGATTGATGCGGATATGCCGGTGATCATCGTTGCACCAAACAACGAACTGCTGGAAAAACTGAAATCCAACATTGAAGAAGTCCGCGCCCGTGGTGGTGAACTGTACGTCTTCGCGGATCAGGATGCAGGTTTCACCAACAGCGAAAACATGAAGATCATCCCTCTGCCATACGTAGAAGAACTGATCGCCCCGATCTTCTATACCGTTCCTCTGCAATTGTTGTCTTACCATGTTGCATTGATCAAGGGTACCGATGTGGATCAACCGCGTAACTTGGCTAAATCGGTGACGGTGGAATAGGGTTAATATTTTAAATACCCCTTAAAGCAAATTAAAAAATTAAAGTCTTCTAAATCCGGTTATGCTATTCATAGCCGGATTTTTTATGCTCAGATTGAAGCATTTTCTGGGCAGCGGCTGCGTTATGTCAGTTAACAGGAATTGTTAAGATATCAGCATCCTGCATTTGGCTGGGCCAAAACTGCTCTACCAAAAAAACATATTATGACCTTACCGTAGATTTCATCACAGTTGATACTCTAGCCCCTAGAAAGGAGAGTTGTGTGGCGATAACCATTCCAGAAAAACTAATTCCCTCTGATCCCCGCTTCGGTTGTGGTCCGTCATTAATTCAGTTGGATGACTTGACTCAGCTTAAAGAGAAAGGGCCCCATTTGCTAGGTACCAGTCATCGTAAGGAGCCGGTGCGGGCACTATGCCGCGAGATTCAGAATAATCTGAGAAAATACTTATCGATACCAGACAGTTACAGTATTGTTCTGGGTAACGGCGGTGCTACAGTACTGTTCGACATGATTGGTCTTGGACTGGTCAAAACACGTATTATTCATCATGTGTGTGGTGAATTTTCCGACAAATGGTTTAAAGCCTCTAGCCGTATTTCGTGGATCCAATCGGAGAAAGTTGTTGTGGATAATGGGCAGGCGAACTCCATTTTTTTCACCGAAGGAGCCGATGTAGTCGCTTTAACCTTGAACGAAACCTCTACAGGTGTGATGAACACGAATATGCCTGAAGTTGGTGAAAATTGCCTGCTGGCGGTAGATGCAACTAGCGCTGCCGGGCAAATTGCTTGCGATCTGACACTCGTGGATGTCTTTTTTTTCTCTCCGCAAAAGGTTTTTGCCAGTGAAGGTGGCCTGTTTGTCGCTATCCTGTCACCGAAGGCAAAGGAGCGTATTGTAGAAATTGCCATCAATGCTAATCGCTATATTCCAGTTTTCGCCGATTGGAGGATGGCGCTCAGTAATAGTGAGCAGCAACAAACCTATAATACTCCTGCTGTAGTAACGTTATTCCTATTTGCCGAGCAATTAAAGCGCATGAATGCGCTGGGTTTCTCTGAAGTTGAACGTCAGGCTAAGGAAAAAGCAGTATGGATTTATCAATGGGCTCAATCCCGGGAGTATTTGTCAGTTTATGTCGCTGAAGCTGAATCCCGTTCCACTACCGTTGCCACCATTGATGTAGCTGATTTTGTTGCCGTGGACAAATTGACCCATTACCTGGACAAACAGGGGCTGGCATATGGTATTGAAGGCTATCGGGCTCTAGGGCGTAACCAGTTACGCATTGCTCTATTTCATAACATCGCTTTTGACGACTTAAAAAAGCTCACCGCTCTGATTGATTTCCTTATCAGCAGCGGCGAGTTTGCTGCCTAAAATCACTGATGCTCCTATCTTTGGGGCTATCTGATGATCTAAATAAGCCTACAAAACATGCACACGTTTCCAGGGCTTAAAGGTCAGCCACAGCAGCAAACCTGGCAGTTGCAAAGCAATCAGCAATGTTAACGACCATTGGTAAGCAATTACTGGATAGCTGCCAGCCACAGTACCCCAGTTGCCGATCACTACTCCTACTAGCCATTGCACCACAAAAGCTAGCACGAATACCACAAGGTTAAACGATGAACTTACCCGGCCGGCTAGCGCTGGCTCTACCGACTGGGCCACAATCGCGTAGTTCATGGTGGCTGCTGTACCAAAGAAACTGAATCCCATAGTTATTACATATGGTGACACTGATAGACCGCTTAACATTATTGCTTGAAACAGCACGAATATTGCCACACCACTTCCACAAATCATGATCGGCTGCACACCGTATTTACGCAGATAGTCCGTCAGCCAGCCAAAGCTGAGTGACCCGGCTACCATCGCTACCGTGCCAAGCATAAGGGCATTGGCCATTTGTGCATTATCCAGACCCGCAACGTCATGTAGCCACGGCCCCATCCACAGTGCAAGGATCGCCATGTAAGTGGCATTGGCAAACACAGAATAGAGCCCCAACCGCCAGAAGGTCCATGACCGGTATAAACGTCCCACTTCTCGGCACATGTCACTGAAACGGGTGTTTTTCGATATAAAGGTATTGCGTACGGAAAAGTGAATCACCGCGCTTACTAGAATCGTCAACACTGCCAGAAGTAGGAATACTTCACGCCAGGTTATCCAGGTCAATGTAGCATGTAACGGCACTGTCGAGGCCATAGCCCCCAACCCGCCAACGGAAAGTAGGCAAGCGGTGCTAAGCGGCAATCTCTCTATCGGTAGCCAGATGGAACAGGCTTTGATGGCGCTCATCAGTGAACCGGCAACACCTAGACCGATCAGGCCACGTCCTATCAGCAGTCCTGCCTCATTGTGTGACAAGGCAAAAATCACTGAACCGGCTGCGGCAATCAACAACATAGGACTCTGTACCGAGCGTGGGCCATAGCGATCCAGCATCACGCCGAGGGGCAGTTGGGCTGCGGCGAATGTAAGGAAATAAACTCCGGTTAACAACCCTAGGCTTTCTGCTGGTAGGTGTAACTCACTGGCAAGATCGTTATAAATAACTGCGTTCACAGTACGGTACAGGTAAGAGATAAAGTGTCCCAAACCAAAGGGGATAAAGATGGTTAAGAACAACATTGTGAAACTTTTTTTTGCCTCTTGTGCTGCCGAGGTAGAAACCTGTTCATTCTGCATACTCAAGTACCTCCTGCTTAATGGATGAGAATGTGGTACGTACCTCGCAACAGACGCGGCCGCGTGCATCATTGAGCCATAGATCGTCAGGCGCCGGCAGCATTTCCGATACGTGAATCACTTTCGCTTTCTTCAACGCTGTAGCTAGCGCATCTAAAGATAGAGGATTGTCAAAATCAATAAATAATGGCTTGGGTTCGCTTTCACATTTGATAAATACCCAGCGTGGCAACCCTTGTCGTTGCTGCCAATTCTGCCATTGTATAAACGCTGTGAATTCGTCAGTGGACACCAACGGCCATTCATTGGTGTTAAATACCCAAGTACGCCGTTTGTACACGGTACGGTTCACTTGAATACGGCGCGGATCGCGGCGTGGCACCACGTCACCTGCAAGTTGGAACAACAGTTGGTGCAGTGCGGTGCTGTTGACGCACAGTAAATCCTCCTGAAAGACACCGTCCAGATCTTCCACTGTCAGACGTCCAGCTTTGCAATGTAAGCGCGCGCGGCCTACGGGGTAGCACCTTTCTTCGGGAACGCTGCCCCCGCCGGTAGGCAATATCAACTGAGCATAGTGCGGCACCAATGGCCAATCGATGTGTGAACGTTGATAGTTATCGGGCGAGTCGGCCAATATGATCCGTTTTCGGCCAAATAGCGCATTGACTGCTTGCTCAATCTCTGTGGTAAAAGGGCAAAATGGCGCGGCAATAGGTTGGCTAAGCGTATGAACCCCGGGATGCGTCTCTCCTAATACCACTAGGTATTCTCCACGATTTAACGCCTCCTGACTGGCCGCTGCCAACATAAAGTCCGGTGAGTGAAAATCATTACCAAACACTGAAAAATCTGCGGCGGCTGGGCATTGTTGGTTTAGTGCAGTTAGCACCTGTGCCACTTGCTCAGTGCTCAAATGCAGCTCGTTGGTGTGTAATGAGCTCAGTAACGGTTGCCAAGCATTATCCAGCATGACACGGATCTGTTCGCAAACCTGTTGCTGAATCTCCTTCTGCCTCGGCTGCAACGTGTGCAGGAACGACAATAGGCTGGAGTCCTGCTCATGAGTGCTCGATAAGTTTGCCTGATAAACTTCCAGCCAGGCCTGATGCAACAAGACTCCTGTGGCTCGGGTTAACCACTGATACAGAGCCATAAGCGGGGCAAAATCCGTCTCCAATTCCTTTTGCAATGTGCGATTAAATGTCACTGTACTGGCACAGGCACAATCCTCATAAACAGGATAACGTCCAACGTACATCTTTCCGCTTTCCCGCGCTAAAGATACCCCGGCCTCGCTCAACGCTTGGTTTAGCGCCGTCAACGCCTGCTGACGACGCTGCAAATTGCCGCTGGCATAGATCTTACGTTGTGCTTCCAAACGCTGGAAACACGCAGACCATTGGGCAATAAAATACGCTGGTAGTGTAGCTTCATGCATTGCCTGTAATAACGTGGTCAACGCGTCTGGGTCGCGTGGTGAAAGTTGAAAGCCGCGTTGTATAATCCCTGCGGTGATCAGATGCTCAAGTACGGGGCCTGGGTTGCTATCCAGCTTAGCACGCAGCTGTATTTCATTAGATTTTCCCTTTGCCAATGCGCTCAACACATTTAATACCGATCCAGTCAGACGGCGTGATTTATTCAATGGGTAGTGCAGCACATCTCCATGCAGGTAGCAGCCAGGATTAAGTGTCAACGGTAAACATGCTGGTTCCGGGCATTGTGCATTGATTTGGGCTGCAAGGCGCTGCATTACCCAACTTTCAAAAAAAGTCTCCCGCTGTGCGAGCCAAGGCCCTTCAGCCCAGTCAACGTGTGCCAATGCAGTTTGTTGGTCGGCAAAACGCCCCCAGGCAATTGGTCCAAAAAAACTGCAGGTGTCATTTTTAGTACAAAAACGCTGGGCATAATTCCATCCCAGGCGAATTTTCTGTTTTTTACGGCTGTCATTGGGAGCATTACGTTCGGTGACCAGCGCGCCGATTCGCTGAGCAGCATCCGAGTTGGAAATGAATATCGCTTCCGCTACGTCGGCACGCGACAGAAAATCAATCAACTGTTGGCGTACTTGCTCACTGAAAGAGCTAAACTCAAGGCGCAGGGATGCCTCCCGCTCAGTTATCTCCACATTAACACTGTGCCATTCGGCGAGCGGTTGTTGCAGGATATCACGCAACAGTAATGGTAAATCACTCACACTTACCGCTTGCTGCGCCGTCAGTTTGCGTGCGAATTTTCGGCACTGCTCCTCTCCCACAGTGGCTATGTGTTGCTCAAACAGCTGCAATAGCCGCTCGCGCCGCTGATGCAGTTCCGTCAGTGTAGTAAACTCCGGTCGGTTGGAAAACGATGTAGTCTGAAGCAGGCTATCGGCCGGGAATCCTGCAGAACGCAACCAAAAATAATCAGCGCACTTCATGGCTCTCTTCCTTTAGCACTAGTGCATTTGCCGCCACTAGGCGCGCTAAATGTGGTAGGTCACTCTGGTCCAGCGGCATGTCGGCAGCGGGAGGTTGGTTAAATAATGCGGCGCAGCGTACAGGCAACAACAGGTATTTATGGCGGCTGTTCAAATCTGGTAACGTTATCAATAACTGCTCTTCCCCCTCTGGGGGGGTTACCAGCCCCAGTGTTTTTTTATCGCGCAACCACTGTGACAGCCGGAATCGGCTGCGGTAAAGACGCGCCATACCGGTCTGGGAATAGCCAACGTCAGACGTCCCGATAGGCGTTCCATGTTGCAATGACAGATACAGAGATACTACTTGATACTCAAGACCCATTAAATCCACCAAAGGATCCGGCCATGCCCAGGTTTGCCGGGTTGTCATCAGCCAATTAAGGATATCTCGGCAATAACTATAAACCCACGGACCATAATCATGCCATTGATATGCCTGTAAAAATTCGCGTGACAGTTGTGGTATTTCAACGCCGCTATTCAGTAGCGCTCGCAATGTTAACGGTGCACCATTTTCCAACGCATTAATAAAGGAATTCACCAAACGGAACTGGTAGTTCTCGATAAACCACTTTGCACGATCAATATCCTCGGCATAGGCGGCAATCACCTCTTGCTCTTCCAGCGTAAAGGCATCACAGGCCTGAGCCTGCCACTGGCGGTCAAAAAGTTGCCTTTGTAACACCTCATCACGCAGAATTTTGCGCCAAGTGTGCCAGACAATTTTAGCGTCCATCGTTTACCACCTTTTGGTTGCTCACCGCACTCTGCCAGATCGTCTGAGCCCGCTTCACGTCTTTAACAATCATAGATTCATCATTGGCATCCATCACCCGTGTTAACGTGTGGTGTGCCTGCCCCTGATACTCCAATACGATGGCAGAAGGCAACGTGCGCGACAGGAGATCTTCGTACAGATCCCACACGGGTTCCGGTACGGCGGAATCGTGCCAATCGTGATACAGACCATCCGCCCAACTGCCTCCTGCCAAATGTACCGAAATTACTCGATCCAGCGGCAATGTATCGAGATAATCGGTCAGATCGAAGCCTGACAGGTTGATTGAGTTGGTGTAAATATTGTGCAAATCTAGATGCAGGAAGGTTCCCGAGCGCTGTACTAGCTGCGCCAGAAACTCTGCTTCTTGCATTTCTGCCCCAGGGCAAGGCAGATAATATGCTGCGTTTTCATGGGCTAGCGGCATACCGTAACGCTGTTGTAGTTCGGCGGCGCGGTCAGCACAGCGTATCACTTCTTTTTGCGAAAACTGTAGCGGGCTGCTCCAAATATCCAGCCAGGAATCATCACCATAAAAGCAGTGGTTGGCCACCCATGGGCTATTGATCATTTTGGCCAGTGGGATATGACGTTGTACCGCAGCGGTACTGTCCAGTGGGTTAAAACCAAAATCGCAACCGTAGTTCGAATGTGCCAGCAGTGTGAAGCGCTCACCTAGCTTCTCCAATATCGTGCGCACTTCTGGGCGAATAATATGAGGCCCATCCATCGGAGCCATGATGTTATCTAACAGTATCTCCAGCAGATCGACTTGCAACGTTTCAAAGGGAAACCAGTTTAATATTTCTGGATTATATTGAATGCCTACCCCAACCGCCGTAGGTTTTGCCATTACTGTCATATTGTTCACTATCCCCGTAGGAACAAAGCTGCTCTGTTCCCAGAGCAGCAGTGTTTTATGCAAAGACTTTGCTTTCAATCACTTCGATATCATCGAGGTCAAATTCCTCGAACATATTATCCAGCTGCTCATCGACAGGTTGTTGCTTGGCAGCTTGGTTTTGTTCACTGTCTTTCATTTCAGGGTTCATCACATTCTCCTTAGGACAATAGGTGGATAATCATCATGACAATCCCACACCAGGCCAAGATCCAACCTAATGCGGTTAACAGGCTTACCAACCAATAGAGGCGGCTATCTTTTTCATCTTCAGGGTGGTTACCTGAGAGGCGTTGGCGGCAGTAACGCAACGCGCGCTGCCGTAAACGGGGTTGGTTGAAGAACTCGGTCAGCGCCAGATAGGTGTCGCCATTGAAAATGGGCAACAGTGTGGGGATTAACGACAGGCAGGAGGCTACAATCATCACCACCCCCATATCATGAAACGGCGAGCTGGCCGCCGTGGTGCCCCACACCACTATGCCTACAGCCGCATAGTAAAAGCTGGCGACGGGACCCATCAAAATGGTGATTGCACGCTTGCCGGGGCTCAATGCGGACCATGTCCGCTGTTCCGGCCTAACCCAGCCAGTAGCCAATAGAGTGTAAACGCCTATGCCAAAATCGGTAACGCGCACGCGATAATGGCGGCAGCTCAGCGCATGGCCTAGTTCATGGATAGCAATCGAACTCAATATTACTGGGTAGTGCCAGGCTAACCATGACCAGCTTTGGGTGTAAGTCACCATAACATCCAGGCTGAACTGCGACCATTGGCTGAACAAATAGCCTAACGCTACGCCGACTATGAGTAGTAGCAGTGCGTTAAACGCCGGGGCACAGAGCCACGGAGCCAAGCGATAGAGGCTATCCAATCCGCGTTGCGGATTCATTTTTACCAGATTGACCAACAAAAAGCGCTTCAGAGGGCCATAGGTAATTCCGGTGGCGGGATCGCGCTTTAGGCCACCGTTTTGTCCGTTATATGCCAGCAGGCCCAGTTGTAATAAACGGGTTTGAAACACCACCAGTTTTGGCAGGCTGATGGCCGCACGCAGGCGTTCCTGAGCTAGTAGCTGTACCTGCTCCAAAGTGCGTTCACCGTTAAACAATCTGGCTAGTGCTAGTTCGGCCTGGCCAAGCTCATAGGTAATGTCATTGTTGGGATCGTAGATACGGAATTTGGGTTTTGCAGCCCCGGTTAGCGGTTCACAAATCAGTTCGTCACGGTATCGGCAGAGATTTTCATCCGCAGCCGCCTGTAATATGTTGTCACTCATGCTGCCCCCACAGAGTCAAACCAGGGACGATAAAACCGCTGTAGTCTGTCCCGCCCGGCGGCGCTGACAGCAACAAATACCTCACTATCTGTGTGGCTGGCTCGGCCCAGCACGAAAACGGCTCCTGGCCGCGTGGGGCCACATAACGGTGTTTCTGTGGTCAATACCGGTGTCCAGCCATGTTTTAGCATCAACAGTTCAATGCTGTGCGGCGTAAGAAAACGCCGATGATTATGGGTCAGATAGCCCTGTTGCATGCCATAACCTAAGGCGCGTCCTTCAATCAACAGTAGCCCTTGATCGGCCGCCATGGCCCGGCATTTTTCCATAACACGGTTGACGTCATAGACGTGCTCAAGCGAACCATTAATGATGATCAGATCTGCGAGTTCATCCGTTGCCATGTCTTCAGCGCTGACGGTATCAATATTCAACCCCAGCTTTTTACCGTATTGAGCGTATGCGCTGTCTGGATCGTTTCCCTTAACCTGCCAACCTCGTTTGGCAAATGGGATCATTAACCCACCCGCTGAGCAGCCCACATCGATCAGGTATCCCTGCTTGGGTAGCCAAGAGCTCAGGTTTTTGTAGAGGTAATTACCACGTTTAATTTGATCGAGGAAAAAAGTTTTGTCCGGCTCGCTATCGCCAAATAAGTTCAACCGATAAAATTTATCGTAATAGTCTTGATAAAATTGACTGTCAAAGCGATAGATTTGATAGATATGTCCACACTGGGTACAGCCCACTACAGGTAAAGCTACGGCGTTTTCTTGCGGCCCATGGACGTGTGTCAATAAGGTTAAACATGTTGATGAATCGCAAATTTCACACGCAATTGGTGTTGGCTGATAGTCCTGCCGCATTTGCAATAATTCCAAGTAATGCCGAACGGATTTGATATCCATATTCATCCCATCACTTAATACAGAAAAACCCTTCGAAACAGATATGTTTGAAGATGGTCATTACATCTACAAACCCGGCACGATTAAGCATATCTAGGTTACCTGCTGTGGAAAACGGCTCCAACACCCCCTTAAGGGAACGTGACTTGGCTAGGATTTCATGGGCAGCATACCCTTGCTCGATCTTGTAATCGACATACAGGTTACTGATGATGTCCTGGAAACGGGCATCAGGGCCGCGTACCTTTTCAAACAGCACGAATGCACCACCCCAGTTGAGGCTTTGGTAAATGAGATCGAACAGCTGTTGGCGCACTCGTGGAGGAATGAATTGCACGGTATAGTAAGCAACAATAAAGTCGCTTTTCTCATAGGGGAAATTTAGGATGTCATCCGTCAGGAAGGTGACGTTTTTTTTCTCCGCCTGTCCAGAAAGCATTACATTAGCTTGTTGCGTCATGGCTTCTTCAATATCAATGCCAACAAACTTGGCGCCGTGCGGATGGCGTTCTGCCAGCTTACGGGTTAAAGCCCCTGTTGAGCTCCCTAGTTCATAAATGATGGAGTGTTTATTGATAAAGAAATCGCTAAGCGAAAGAATGATATCGTGCCCATCTTTATATTTCGGAACCGATTTCGAAACATGGGAGTCAAAGTTCTTTGGGGTATTACCACCAAAGCTCCATGCAGCATTTAAAGAGTTAATTCCATCCCCAACACTATCCAAAGACGGCCCAATCATGTTTTCACGATCCATGGTGCCATCACTCCAAGAGGTAATTTAATTATAATAAAACATTTAACACATCATTAAATTTTCATCAACAATTCTGGTTATTTATTTTCATTTTATTAACCTATTTGCTGGTGATTATTCCATGAAATATTGCAGGTTTAGCGGTGGTTTTTATATGTATTAATTTGATTATAAAGGTTAATATTTTATGTTCTGACTTTTCAACACACACTTGTGGTTAATGATTTTTATTATAGGTAAATGGATTAAACTATAATTAATATGTAAATATGAAATAAAAAACTAAAAAAAATATAATGTATTTGTTTATATGCTTAGTTTTTGTATCTACTTGAATGAAATTGCTAATCAACTCTACTTGCTAACAATTGTCATTCCATAATCTTAGGAAAATATTTCAGAAACAAGATTTCCTGCCAGATTTGAACATGATGATTGGTGACTTACCTTTTATTTTCAGTTTGATACTACAGTTTCTTTATTGCCTTCAAGTTCAATACCACGCAATGTAAGCCGCTTTGCTCTTGCTATAGCAGGCAGTGGTGAGTGGTTTGTCGCATTAAGGATTTTGCAGGCGTTGGGTGCATCTGCGGCGCCAGTGGCGGCTTTTGCAACGGTTTGGGATGTTTATGTAGATAGGCCTGAAAATAGAATTATCTACAACTTCTTTAGTTCAAAGCTAACGTTTGTATCTGCGTTCGGGTCTATTCTCGGTTCGGCCATTGGTGGTTTATTGCTTCGGAATGTCAGTTGTCAGCTTCATTGCATTTACCGCCTTGAAACAGAGAGGAAAATGAGAAAACAATAGGTTTCTCCGTTACAATACAAAGATATTAAATTAACGCTTTGGAATCATGACCGATTAACCTCACCCAGCATTTAATTTAAATAGCGAACCGCGATTGAAATAACGAAATCAGGGAATTTGTGAATATTAAGACGATATTTGATTTTATAGATAAAAGTACGTAGGCTTTATGGTGGGTACGTAAAAGCAACAATTTGGATAAAAACGATTAAATAACACAAGGATACAAATATGGCTCCCTCCTTACAGACAGTTCGCTAAGCCGCAACAACGTTTCTCATAGCAGTTGTTGCGGTGATCTCCTCTTATTGATCATTAATAGGCAGATTGCCGCCAGATTTCACTTTCTGAGCGGATTTTTGTCATGTCTAATAAAACCTCCCCCATTTGGGGTTACTCTTTATCGTCAGCGATTTTGCTGATGGCTCCTTTCGATCTCCTCGCTTCACTGGCAATGGATGTATATCTGCCCGTCATTCCGGATATGCCTGCGGCGCTTGATACTTCCACCGCCATCATTCAATTGACGTTGAGCATCTACATGATTTTGCTTGGATTTGGTCAGGTGATTTTTGGCCCATTGTCGGATAGCATTGGCCGGCGTCCAGTCGTATTAGGCGGAGCATTGCTCTTTTCTATCGCTTCCTTTGGCCTTGCCATAACAAACAGTGGTGAACTGTTTGTCGCATTGCGGGTTTTGCAGGCGTTGGGTGCATCTGCCGCGTTGGTGGCGACTTTTGCGACGGTTCGGGATGTTTATGCTGACAGGCCTGAAAGTAGCATTATTTACAGTTTGTTTAGTTCTATGTTGGCGTCTGTCCCTGCGCTCGGGCCTATTCTTGGTTCAGTCATTGATCTTGCGTTTGGCTGGCGAGGAATTTTCGTAATGCTTGGTGTGCTGGGATTATTGGCATTTGCTCACGCTTTACCGCGATGGCATGAGACTCGGCCACCCAAGCAGAATAAACCGGGACTGGCGATTGCACTGATTTTGTCTAACAAATCTTTCTGGGTCTATACCCTCGGATTCAGTGCTGCAATGGGGTCATTTTTTGTGTTCTTCTCGACTTCTCCCCGCGTACTTATAGGCCTTGCTGGTTTTTCTCAGATAAAATTTAGTATCGCCTTTGCGACGGTTGCTCTTGTCATGTTTGCTGTGGCGCGTTTCGCTAAATTTTTCGTGGCGCGCTGGGGTATTCAGGGAAGTTTCTTGCGGGGCTTATTTGCCATGATGGCGGGAGCCGTGATATTAGCGGTTTGCGCAGTTTTTTCGACACCTTCGTTTATCACGTTTGTGATACCAATGTGGTTGATTGCGGCTGGTATGATATTCGTTGGTTCGGTAACGGCAAATGGCGCACTTCGGGATTTTGGGGATGCCTCGGGTACGGCGGTTGCGCTGTACTATTGTATTCAAAGCCTGATTGCGGGAGGCGTGGGAACGCTCATGACTTTAGTGTTTGCTGGTGACACCGCTTGGCCGCTGGTGGCTTATTGCTTCGGAATGTCAGCTATCAGCTTCATTGTGTTTGTTGTATTGAAACTGAAAGCAGAATGAGGAAACAGCCGGATTCTTCGTTCACGGTTTTCTTTTTGTGATCGAATAATGTCATTTCGTTTGTGCAGCCTTCCGGCTGCACATCGAGTGATTTTTGCTGTTGATTATTTTTAATTTAAAATCGGCTGATAGCTAAATTAATTGCTAACGCGATAAATATTAAACTGGTTATTTTATTTAAAATAGTTTGTATTGATGGTTTGTCAGAGAGAATGTTGCTCAGAAAACCAGACAAATAAGATATAAATGTAAAAACTAAAAAAGAGATAATGACAAACATTAGCCCCAGATATAACAGCTGAAGCGGAATGGATGGTATATCTTGACTGCTGGTCGTAAATTGAGGGAGGAAAGCTAAAAAGAAAATAATAATTTTTGGATTTGATAAATTCATTATCAACCCTTTTTTAATCAATTTACTTGTTTGATTAAGCCTATCATTGTTGTTTTTAAAGCTCACTGGTTTTGCCCTGAAAGCACCCCAAGCCAAATAGCTTAAGTAAATCACGCCCAATATTCTGATACATTCAAACGCGACAGCATTGGCCCGTATAATAGCTGAAATACCGAATGCAACTAAAGAGGTATGTATTAATAGCCCAATACATAACCCCAAGGTAATTGATACTCCAGCCTTACGTCCATTGATGGCAGATTGATTTAACACAAAAATATTATCAGGGCCTGGCAAGAAACATAAAAAAGTTGAGACAGTGATGAATGTAGCAAGGGTTTCTATAGGTATCATTTTTATTACCAATATTATATTGAATTGATTTTTCTGGATTTATGGCCGTTATTTTTAAAGTGGCAATCAACAAAATACCATTTGAAAGACAACGTAATATCAACCACTAATGTTTAGAATACTCGGCTCGTTAACATAGTGATACTCCCCCCACATAAATGCAAATGGTTGCTTCAGAAAATAAAAAATAATATGGCTCATTGCGCTGAATATTTGTTTTAAAAAACATGATTGCAGGAGAGGTCATATGAATACTCATTATGATGTTTTGATTGTGGGGGCGGGGGTTTCAGGTATTAGTGTCGCGTGTCATTTAACAAGAGAATGCCCCAAAAAGCAGTTTATTATTCTAGAGCGCCGTCAGGCTATTGGAGGAACCTGGGATTTATTTCGTTATCCGGGCATTCGTTCTGATTCGGATATGATGACTTTTGGCTATAACTTCCGGCCTTGGTCTGAAACCAGTGTATTTGCTGATGGCCCATCAATTAAAAATTATGTTAATGAAACGGCAAGAGAGTATGGGGTTGATAAAAAAATACAGTTTGGTTTAAAAATCACCAATGCGGAATGGTCTAGTTCGACTAGCCAATGGCGTGTCACGGCGCTTGAAGAAGCCACGGGAGAAATCCACATTTTTACCTGCAATTACTTGGTTGCTGCGACAGGTTATTATAACTACGATCAGGCGTATTTGCCTGAATATCCGGGAAGGAATGATTTTAAAGGCCCAGTTATTCACCCTCAGCATTGGCCGGAAAAGTTGAATTATAAAGGGAAGAAAGTGATTGTGATTGGCAGTGGAGCTACTGCCACGACGTTAGTGCCGGCAATGGCAAAAGAGACTGCGCATATCACAATGCTACAGCGTTCACCCAGTTACTACTTATCTATCCCTGAAAACGACAACATATCGAAATTCCTCAGCAAATTTATGCCGAAACGTTGGGTTTATGACCTCGGCAGAAAGCGTAATATTTTTTTTCAACGCCTACTTTATAAAAGTAGCCAGCATGTACCGATCTTGTTCAAACGGTTCTTGTTGTCATCTGCCCGAAAAAGGGTTGGGTCAGATTTCAATATGAATCACTTAACGCCGAATTACTTACCTTGGAATGAGCGTTTATGCTACGTCCCTTCTGGGAATTTTTTTAACGTGCTGAAAGAGGGCAAAGCCTCCATTGTGACAGGTCATATTGAACGTTTGACTGAAAATGGCGTCTTGCTTAAGTCTGGCCAAGAATTACCGGCAGATATTGTTGTTTCCGCAACAGGGCTGAAATTATCCGTTCTTGATGGCATTGAAATGTCTATTGATGGGAAAAAGTTTCAGGGCAATGAACATATGCTTTACAAAGGCACTTTGGTTCAAGATGTTCCGAATTTTGCTTATTTGGTCGGCTATGTAATACAAAGTTCTTGGACATTGAAAGTTGATCTGTCCGCAGATTACATTTGTCGTTTATTGCAGGAAATGGATCGTCGTGGTGCAAAGTCTGTAACCCCTTGTGCTCAACCGGATGAAATGCTGAAGGAGCAAAATATTTTGGGTAAATTGCAATCGGGTTATATAAAGCGTGGAGATGAAAGCCTTCCTCGTCAGGGGAGAAGCCCAAATTGGCATGTATCGCATAATTATGAAAAGGATATAGAGATATTGATCAAGCAGCCTGTGGATGATGCGGCGTTAAAGTGGAAGTGATCTCTGAATTCGATAAGGTATAAAATTAATTATTAGCATTGATGCAATGGCACTTTATACGCAATTAATTAAGCAGTTTATATTCTCCCCGATTCGTGGGGGAATATAAATGCATCTTGAAGTACAACGAGTATATGTCGTGGTGAAATGCGGCAATCAGCCCGTCATTATTACGGGCTGATCATTCCATTAATCAGATTGAATCTGATTCAATGCGTGGCGAGCATGTGCTGCCTGAAGGTATTCATGGAGCATATTGATAAACTCTTTATCAGACAGGCGTTCATTATTTGCTTTTAGTGAGCTGATAAAGTTACAGGCCATGCGATTTTTTTTCTTTTTCAGAGAAAACCCACCAGAGAATTTTTTAAATTCAATTTCTGGGTAATCTACGTTATTTGCAAACTCAAGGGTGAGTATTCTGGAGCCATTAAAACTCATAAAATTAAAATCTACAATATTGTGCAGTGGGTAAGGGTGCTTAAATCCGACACCGCCTATCGTAGTGGAAGTCAGTATGATCATTTCACTCTGACTACGTTTTTTAAAAGCGAGTGAAAATACCCCAATCAAAACAAATATAATGAAAAGCAGCCATAAAAGGGGATCATTATCTGATATAGCAGACAAAAGCCACCCCATTAATGAAGAGAGAATGATGGAGATGACTAACATTATTATAAATGCTGTCTGAGTTTCTTTGATGACGACGGTTTCTGATGATGAAGTTGCTTTTACTTGCTCTTCCCACACCTGGGTTTGTTCCTGATAATATTCATCAATCTCATTGGATAGATGCTGTGTTAGTTCTGTTGAGAGAGCCTTAGCATCGGAAAATAGTGAGTTGATATTATCGTAATACCCTGCATCGACTGTGCGGGAAGCATGTTCCAGTAAATCCTGATCAACGGGTTGCCCTAATGCTTCAATACGCGCTTTAGTGGTTGGATGAGTATCTGTTGGGTGTGTGAACTCATTTTCCAAAAACTGCCCCGATTCAGGGACGCCATTTTCACGCAGGTTATCAGTGATGACAGGTAATAGATCATCCGTTTTCAATTTGCCTTCAAATAGTGCTGAGAGTTGTTTATTGATTTCTTCACTGACTGCTGAAATACGCAGTAATGAAGTTGAGATAGATTGTACACTGCTCAGGCTGGCACCGACTGCATCGGCAGCATGTTCACGGAGTCGGCTCCAGTGATTGACGGCAAAATCAAACTGCTGAATGAAGAATATACCCAAATAGATGGATGGGCTCATAACAAGGCGGGCGTAGTAATCTCCAGCATCCTGAACGTTACTGATCATGACATCGATACTGCGGTTCATGCCTGAATAAATCGGTGAAAAATGGAGGCTATAAGTTGTATCTTCACCGGTGAAGTGGCCCAATTCATGGCCGATAACTGCGGCGGATTCTTCACGGCTTAATAAGGCTCCATAGATCAATGGAAAATACAGTGTTTGCCCTTCGAGTACTTGTTCATTGCTGATACAAACTGGTGAAGAGGTAACAAAGAAACATTCCGTTAAACCGACAATGATATTATCCGGGGGCTCTGTTCCCACTTGTTCGGCCAATTCGTTGATCCAGTGCCATAACCCCGGTGCATCTTCTGGAGTAACCGCCTTGCCTTCATAGTGGGATAGGGAAGGTTCAAACATGGCAAAACAGTATTTAAGTTTTGCTATCCCTTTGATAATGCACCACAAGATTGCCAGTGCTGCCGAACCCGCAATGAAAATAATCTTGGCGCCACCGCTTTTAATTTCAAAGTTGCTGATAAACCAGAGAATTTCATAGCAAATTAAAGAAAAAAGGCTTACGCCGATCAGTGTCATTTGGGCGATAAGAATAAAAGGGAGCAAACGGCGACAGCGGTTAAATACTTTCAGTAATTGATCACGGGATTGACGGGCAGTAATACCACTGCGAATACAAAGTAAAATCGCAAACCCACCCAGTAACAGTGATAATATGCCGCCTCCCATGGTTCCCAGATCTAAAAGAGATTGAAATGTATTGAATGTGGCTTTATCGCTGTCGAGGATTGAAGTTGTTCGGTAGTATATTTCCTCAATAGTGAAAGATTGGCCGTTAATCTCCATTGTAGCGTGGGGATTGTTTCTTAATTGTTGAGATGCTTCATTGTGTAATGATTTGATATCGTTAAGCGCTTCGTTTAGTCCACTGATTCGTGAATATTGCCAACCGCCATAACAGCTTAAGACAAGCGGCAGCACAAGAAGCCATAGAAAGAGTTTATTGCGCATTAAATATATCCTATTTATATATTATTTGTTTTTTATTCACTTTAACGTTGTGATCCCTTTTGTCTTTAAAAAGCATATTGGGAATATTAAATATTTACTCAAAAATACCGGTGATTTCTTTGGTTGAAGCCGAAAAACGTTACTTTTTGAAGTCAGAGTGAATAATGCTATTCATGTAGGGATGAATAGCTTGTTAAGATTTGAATATAGTATGACTAAACATTCAGATTTTCCATTCTATTTTAAATGGATATACTTCAATGACGAGAATAAAAATAACGAAAGGTTATTTTTGTTTAAATTATTATTTACGGTGATGTAAAAGGGAATAATATAATATTCCCAATTATCTAAAACTAATACTTTGTCGGGATAATCCACTTTTTGGTCAGCCAAGAGAACGTCAACCCTGCTATCACACCGAAAATGTGCCCTTCCGTTGAAATGTCTTCCTGTAATGGCAATAGCCCCAAAGCAATCCCGCCGTAGTAAATGAATACCAAAATGGCAAAGAATACGTCTTTGGCCCTTCTCAAAAAGTAAGCATTGGCCAGCAATAATCCCCACAGGCCAAAGATCCAGCCGCTGGCTCCGACATGAATGGCGGTACGGCCAAACAGCCAAACCAGAGTGCCTTCCATGACGATAATAAACAGACTGGCGAGCACATAGTAACGGATGGAATGCGTCATCAGTAATGCACTGAGGACTAATAATGCGGGCAGGTTACTGAATAAATGGCCCCAGCTGCCATGCAGGAAAGGAGATAGCGGAATACCAATCAGCCCTTGGGCATAGCGTGGGATAATACCTAAATTGCTTAATGAACCACCGGTTAAGGTATCCAGCAATTGGATTATGATAAGTATTGAAGCTAGTCCGATTAGAATATGCAGGCGTTGTTGTAGCCATATCTTCACTGTGATTATTACCTTATCATTTAGACTTTATTACCAAAGAGGCACGATTTTCCGAGGGAAATGATTCCCTGTCAACTCGTGCCCAAAATGCCCTCCTGCCGGAGGAAAGTGAGTGCCAATCCTCCTTGTGGAAACAAGGCGTTCACTCAATCTATTGATTCAGCCAAGGGGAACTGGTGCTCCAAAAAATAATATTAACGCCCAGATAATCTTCCGCAAATTTGATAAATTCTTGCTGAGTGAATTTCTTTTTAGTTTGCGGGTTTGTATAGGTTAGTGTGGGTTCTTGAACTGCCATCGCAACAAGAGCCAGCTTGTTTTTGTATTGATGGAAAAAAGGGTATGAATTTTTCATTTGCCCTTTTTTGTAAGGAACGATATCAGGCCCTCCCAGCCCAATATTGTTTTTCTGGGCAATCTCAAACAGGCGGGACATATAGTTATGGTCGTTGTTCCATTCACAAGGCCAGAAATTAACATATTGTATAACATACGATTTTTTAAAGACTTTTCTGGCAAATAAGATGTTATCGATAGTTGCTGCAAAGTATTTATCGCAAGTAAAGCCAGCATTTGCTTTTTTCAGGTCAATACTAATGGCCGTTTCAGGGAGATTGATGCCGGCAATTTTTCCATCCAATTCGGTAGCCAATGCTGACAGAAGATGTTGATACCGCACTCTTAATGCCTCATTCCACTGTGCAGAAGCCCAGCCTTGAACAAGTGCTTTTCCTTCCCCCGGATTGTCTGACTGCGCGACCAGACCGCCGCTATATTCAGGTTCTTGCTGTAAATAGAGAGGGATATTTCTGCGGGTTGGTTCAAAAAATCGGTCTTGGATCTGAATAAAAAGTTTCTTATTCATTTTATTGAGTACTGACAGATCCTGTTTTATAGCGGAGAAATCATACTCACCTTTTGATTTTTCCAATTGTTTCCAGGTATAGATTATCTGTACCCCTTTAATATCAGGTCTTGCGAGCAACGAGCCTAATTCTTCAAGTTCTCCTGAAGATGTGTAAAGGTAATTTTGGGGAGTCGCAGCCAGAGAGTGAGTTCCATACAGGAAAAAAGTAAGAAATATTATAATTATCCGCATAATAGCGTCCTTCGGGTTATGATAATTGACGTGAAACGCCTCAATCAATGCAGGTGGTAGTGCAAGTAATATACAGTTAACAATGGGGCTGGCACAGTCATTTCACTGCACTATATTTCCATTTCATCTATTACCTTAGCGTGTTCTTTTAAACGGTTAGGATCTCATTCCCCGCCGTTTTCGACGGGGTTTTCTATTATTTATTGCGACTTCATTGCATTACTTTGAATTCCCTAATGCCTGAACACTTTCAACTAAATCAGCGAGTTGAGCGACAACGCGGTCACCGACATCCGCATTGTCGCCGCCCAAGGCTTTATTGCGCATAAAATCGCGTTTGATTTGCTGCCAGCGCAGTGCTTCCTCCGGCGTTAGGGTGCCGCGGATCTCAGCCAGTTTGAGGAGGTTTTCTTCCGCTCCGCTGGTCAACAGTTGAGCTTCACCTAAATAGTGATCATCGATGATGCGCCGAATTTCCGCATCATTCATGACAGCAGAAACTTTTTCACTGAGTTTGTTCATATTGCGGTAGCTGCCTTGCAATTTGAATGGCGGCTCTGTCCGGTATTTATCTGATTGCGCGGCGCTGATGATGTATTGCTGGTTCACCTTGAACACGATATCCCGCATTATTAGCAACCGTTCGAGTATCGCCACAATTTCGGTGATTTCAGCTTCGCTATAAGGGTAACTTAACCCATTGCTGGTGAAGGGTTTGCCCATCGCTTTATCGATAAACAGATACAGATCGTTCATATCGCGCAATGCCAGTGGAGCCAGCACCGGGTTTGATGTCAGGCTGTTTTCGATATAGCTCAGCGTAAATGCCTCTTCCATGCCGCCCAAGACTTCACCAAGGTTATAAATATCAGCACGGTTTGCCAGCATGTCCGGTATCTTGAACAACTCACCGGATTCGGTGTAAGGGTTACCCGACATGACAACACAGAATTTTTTACCGCGCATATCGTAGGTTTTGGTCTGGCCTTTCCAGACCCCTTCAATGCGCCGTGTGCCGTCACACAGGGAAATAAATTTTTGCAGGAATTCAGGGTTGGTATGCTGGATATCATCCACATACAGCATCACGTTATTGCCCATTTCCAACGCCAGATTGAGTTTTTCCAATTCCTGACGTGCTGTGGCGTTCGGGGCTTGAGCCGGATCGAGTGACAGGACATCGTGCCCCAAAGCCGGGGCGTTTATTTTCATAAAGATCAAACCCAGACGGTTGGCGATATATTCCATCAGCGTCGTTTTTCCGTAACCGGGCGGGGAGATCATTAATAACATTCCCATCAAATCCGTTCGCTTGCCTTCCCCGATTGCCCCGATCTGCTTGGCAAAGTTATCTCCAATCAGTGGCAGATAAACATCGTTGATGAGTTTATTGCGCACGAATGAGCTAAGTGGCCGTGCCTTGAATTCGTGCAACCGCAGTACCTTGCGTTGCTGGTTTAAAACGTTTTGGCGCAATTCCTGATAATGATGATAGTCAGGGATAAATATTTTGCGATGTTTCCGCATCCGGCAAAAATAGTCATCAAGGCTCAAAGTCAATGTTTGATTGATGATGGAAGGATGCTCGCCGATTAAATCGGTGACAGTAAAGTGCAGATCGACTTCACTGAAACGGGCGCTGAGTGTTTTTTCCAGTAAAACCAGAACGACGGCTTCTGAAATATAACTTTTCAGTGGCGCAAATTCAGGCAAGGAGCAGAGGCCATTCAGCCAATTTTCCACCAGCATCCAACGCTGGGTAAAGCGCTGGCCGAGATTTTGCTGTGAGTGGTTAAAATCTCCCCACATATGGGCTTTTTCCAGAGCAGCTTGCAACCCTTCCAATAACGTGCGGGCATATTTGCTGAAATTGAACTCCACGGTTGGTCTGCTTAGAGCCAGACTCAGATATTCCGCTGCCTGTGCCAGTTGGTAAGGTTCACACTTGAGGGGATGGCGCACAAGGAACAGGCTGAGTTCTGCTTCGATTTCAGCCTGTAGATCCAGCAACCCGGCATCATTGCGGAAAAGCTGATAAATGTTGGAGCAGGTTCGGGCACGCTCTGGCCATAATGAGGGTTGTTCTTCGCGCTGAATTTGCTCCCAGAACAGTACCGCAATTCCTCTTGCATGGGGGTTGAAACGCAAAAGGTCGGCACTTTCCCCCACTGGTATTAGTTTTCGCAAGATAGCAACCGCATCACTGTCGTGGATCCCTTTTTCATAGCCTTCTTTGTAGCGGGGAGCTGCAAAATCGCGCACAGTTTTTTCCAGCATATCGGGTTTGTTCAACTGGGATTTCAGCGCGTCCAGCATCAGGCCATCATGTTCTTTGCCTGCGGCATAAATGAGTGAATAGGCAAGGAATTCAGCGCGATAAACCTGCGGTGATTCTGATTCTAGGGAGATAGACCAATAAGGTTGCATGGCCTCAAGTTCTGGGCTATCAATCGGCTCTTGATAATCCGTGCCCGTCAGGTGCAAATAGAGGTGCTCTCCCCGTGGTAGAATAGTGAGATCCAACTCTTGGGTATTGACACTGAAACGGTGGCGCGGGCCAAGTTTGATAACGTTGCCGCCATCTTCATAGATTTCTGTTTTGTCCCGCAGGCTGCGAATGGCCTGATCCCTTGCCGCCTTGAATTTGGCATCAATATCATCCGCTTTTACACTGTCTTTCAGTTCCCGCAGGCGTTCAATGATTTCCCGGGTTTTCAGCGATAGGGCATCAGAGGCAAAGAAGGCATTCAGTTCATCAAGGGAGGAAAATTTCGCTGTCCGGCGGATGATACTATCCAGCAAGCGCTCTGCTGCTACCTGTAAATTCTGGGTTTTGCGCTGGCGTTCATCCAGCAGTGACTGTTTGTGCGTTTCAAAGGTTTCCAGCAACTCTTCGCGTTTGTCCAGAATGTCATTCAAGAACTCATCGTAATCACTGAATTGGCTTTCCAGCTCTTCCAGTTGTACCAACAGACGGGAAAGTTGTTCATCACAACGTTCTGGATCAGTGGAGAGCGTCAGGGCATTGGTGATCCCTTGGCTGAATAATTTGAATTGAGCACCAAATTGAGCAACGGATTCAACCGCCCCTTGCTCTTTACGGCGTTGTTGCAGTCTGGCCCGAGCTTGGTTCAGCAAAGCATAAATTTCGGAAATCGACTCAATGATGTGGGTTTGCTGGGTTGTGTCCTCGAATTTCAGTGAGGCCATCAGGTTTGACAGCATATCCAGATCGGTGGACATTTTTTCCATGCCTGCCAGCGGTTCACTGAGCTGGGAGCGATTGGCAGCGGCCTGAACGTTTTTTTCCAGTTCCTGCAATTGCAGGGTAAATGGCTGCAATGCTTTTTCGCTGGCAAGGAATTCTGCGGTCGCCAGTGAAATGCGTTGCTGGCTCTCAGCCAGTTGCGTTTCCATTTCATCAAGGAGAGACAGGTCGATATAGCGATGGTCGCGAAGTGTGATCAAGTGGCCGCGCTGGATGCTCAGGCTATTTAAAGCCTCGATAAATTGCTGAGTCTCTGTCCAGCTTTCGGGCAGCATAGTTGACAGCAATTCTTTCTGATGCGATGTCGCTTCATTCATGGCGCGAATAGACTGACGGCGGATGCTTTCTACTTTTTCGTATTCATCCAGTACTTTTTCGCCCGTATTGGCAATTTCTTTCAGTAAGAAAGAGATATTCAGGCTCTGTTCGTCATTCAGCCAATAATAGATATCTACCAGACGCCGGGCATCCTGACACAGTTTTTCGTAGAGCAGGGAAGATATTTGCTGTTGTTCGATTTCTTTGGCGATATGGTAAAGGTCAGAAATCCCCCGAACCAACTCAGCATTGCCAATGCGCCCCAAAAAGCTGTTTTTTGCCGGCTGGCGAGCCGCATATTCGTCAGAATAGAACGGTGTTTGCCAGATTTGCATTGGATGAATGCGGGTTGGTTCCTCTGATTGCCCTTCAAACAGCACCATTTGGCCGTCTTCCAGCATGGCATAGCCGTGGCCAAACAAGGGATTCTGTAGCTTGCGTTCGATCAGGTTGTAATTGAACAGAGCCAGACGACCCCGCTTGGGTTCGTAGAAGATATACATGACATCTTCCCCATTCGGAGAGCGGCGGACTCGGCGGAAGCGCATGCCATCCATCGATTGATCAAACGTTTTGTATTCCCCGCTTTGCAGGTAATAGCCGCCCGGAAAAATAATACCGTGGTCTTCCGGCAGTTGGATACAGGCCAAGCCAATGGCATCAATGCGTTGTACGCTCTGGGTCAATGTGTTGTAGACCAGATAACGCCAGGATTCTTCACGATAAGGCAAAATTTTCAACAGGATCAAACTGCCGGTCTGAGCGTATTCAATCTGGGCATCATCCAGAGACTGGGTTTTATCAAGTACCGCTTCCCGATAGATCCCCAAGCCATCTTCAGTATTGTTTTCACATTTGATGGTCAGATCACCGCCAATAGTTTCCACAAACACGGTATCCAGAATATTCATGTGTGGATAGCGGCCATTGACGGTGTTTTCCCGTGTGGTTTTCTGCCACTCAAAATCGTAAGCGGGGGGCAGGGCGATATCGCGTTCGCCGCGATTATCGATATAGGTTATTTCTGTTTTATCGCTGGAAATGGCCCAGCGAAATACTCGAATATCTGTAATTCTTTCGCCAATTTGGAAGCTGGCGAGAAGTTTGCCATCACGCTCAACCAGTTCCAGTAATTGGGTGTTTTTGTAGTAGGTATAAAGTTCGTGGAAATCTTGTACAAAACTGGTGATGTTGAGAAACGTGCCTGTCAGCGGAACGGATTCAACATCATACTCGTCATTTTCTTTCTTGAGCTTGTAGAGGGAAAAAACATCTTCAACCCGTGTCTCTTTTTTTAAGCCAAGAAAAACGTTGTAGCCAAAGAGAAGCCAATCACCAACCCGGACAATATCACGGGCGGCGCAATTGTTTTCTGTTCGGATGCGGATACGCCCGATAATGTCAGTCTGGTTTTTACCAAACTCTTCCAGACGACGGGTATTCAGCTGACTGACTTTTTCATGCAGTTGCTGGCCTTGCTCAGACAGGCGATTGCGTAAGATATCGTAGGCTCCGCCTTCTGCGACGGCATTATCCAGTAATTCCTGTTCACGATTATTCACTTGGCTATCTGACATGGCGTATCACGTTTCCTTACTCAAGATGGATTTTAATGACGTTAATGCTGGCTTTGGTGCACTGTACAGATATTCCGGATGATCATTTTTTATGGTCATGCCGGATGGGATTAGTGCAGGGAAAAATCCGCCGCAGTTAACGTTATAACTGGCACTGTTATAAACCGTTCTGTGGCGGATAAATGTTATCGATTACTCTTCGGTACTCTCTTTACCCTGATTTTTTTGATTTGAGCTGAACATGTTGACCAAAGACTGTACTTCTGGGTTTTGCAGGAGTGAGTCGAGATTCAGTTTTGCGTCCCCGACTTCTTTTTCACCTTTCCCGCCCTTGCCTGCCAGCAATTTCTGTACGGCATCTTTGACCAGCGGGCTTTTATCTACGACACCATTGATGGCTTTGCCCACACTGAGTGCTTTGGAGAAGGTATTGAAGAAACTGCCGTCACCACCCACGATATCAATGTTGGTTTTGCTGAGCGCTGCCGCCAGTACTTCGGCTTGTTCTTTGGCGATCTCTTTGTTGGCTGCGATGGAAGCCATGGCTTGTTCGAAGTTCTTCTCAAGCTGCATACGGAATTCTTCGTGATCGCGAGCGGTATCGTTGAGATTGCCCATTGCGGTGAATTTATCAGTCAGACCATCGGCTTCGGCTTTCAGGCGCTGGCGGATAACCTCAGCTTGGGCTGAGCCGAGCTGGCCTTCACCACGAGCCTGTGCCACCAGTTTTTCTTCCAGTACTTTGGCGTCAACCAGCCCCAATTTCTCTTTGGCCTGAGCTTGTTGTTCATCACCACGAGCCTGTGCAGCCAGTTTCTCTTCCAGCACCTTCGCTTCAGCAAGGCCCTGCTTCTCTGCTGCGTCGGCCTGAGCTTCCAGAACACGCGCTTCCGCCAGACCTTTTTCTTGTGTACCACGGGCTTCTGCCAGCAGTTTTTCCGCAATCACATTCGCCTGTACCAGACCTTCTTTCTCTTCCGCTTCGGCTTTGGCTTGGCGGATGCGGGCTTCAGCCAGACCCAAGGCCGCTTCTTCAGCTTCAGTACCTTCGGCCAGACGTTTTTTCGCTTCTGCTTGTTTAGCTGCGGCTTCCAGTTCTGCCTGCGCCATAGTACTGATTTCCAGCGCTTTGAATTTAGCACTGTTTTCATCGGCTTCGGCTTGTTTAACCTGACGCACCAACTCTTGCTCTGCTTTGGCCTGAGCCTGAATAATGGTTATCTGTTTCTGGCGATCCGCATCAGAAACCAGGCGGACTTCTTTAATGCGCTCTTCTTCCTGTGCGACGGTTTTCTCGACAGCGACACGTTCACGGATCACGTTAGAAATATTTTTACGCTCTTCTTCCAGCGCTTTTTCTTTATCAATGCGCTGGAGTTCAACTTCACGTTCACGGGAAACAATTTCCAGTTCCTGTGCACGAGTGACTTTTTCCATCTCGATAACAACAGCACGTTCGCGGTTTTGCTGTGCGACTTCCACTTCACGCAGGCGGTTTTCTTCGCGAATTTCGATTTCTTGCTGGGTCTGGATGCGTGCCTGTTCTGCTTTCAGGCGCTCTTCTTCTTTTACTTTCAGCGTTTCTGCTGCTTCCCGGGCGCGAATGCTTTCAATTTCACGCTGTTGACGCGCTTCGGCATCCGCTTGTTGGCGTTCCAAAGCTAAACTGGCTTCACGGGTTTCCACGTTTTTCTTCTGGATTGCCAGTTCTTGATCGCGCTCTTTTTGGTTGGTTTCAATATTGTGGATTGCGGTGATTTCGGTGATTTTGCGAATACCTTCCGCATCAAAGATATTGTTCGGATCCAGTGAATTTTTCGGGGTCTGCTCCAGATAGTCGATGGCAACATCTTCCAGTGCATAACCGTTCAGATCTTTACCGATGACATCAACAATGCGATCACGGAAGTTCTGGCGATCTTCAAATAATTTCGACAGTTCAAATTGTTTACCCACCGTTTTCAGGGCTTCTGAGAATTTGGCGCTGAACAGTGCATTAACGGCGTTATGGTCGGAAGCACGCTCGACACCGATAGATTTAGCAACTTTCAGGACATCTTCGGTGGTTTCATTAACACGCAAATAGAAAGCAACAGTGATGTCTGCACGCAAGTTGTCTTTACAGATCAAGCCATCTTTGCCACGGCGATCAACTTCCAGTGTCAGCAGGGAAATGCGCATGAATTCTTTTTTGTAAATCACCGGATAGACCAACGCACCAGTGAAATGGACTTTTGGTTGCGCTGACATATCATTGACGATCAGGGCCGTCCCTTGTGGCACTTTGATATAAAATGCTTTAAAAAGGCCAAAGAAACCCAGAATAATGACAATTATCGTTGCAATGATGACTAAGAAGGGCATGAAGTCTGCCAAGGCAATATCTGACATGTATTTCTCCATTTTATTTTGAGGCGAACTTGTTTGGAGCTGGCGGGTAAGGCGCCAGTGATCCATAACTTAAGCTGCTATTCATCCATGACCGAAATGTGAGTGAGGCATGTCAGATAGCAAGGTTTACGGTAATGATTCAGTATTAATTTGTTGTTGTAACTTGCAGCTACAATTTAAATTCGTCTTCACTGACTACGGTATAGCTATGCGTGTTGGCGTCATAGCTTATCAACACAACACGATTGCCACGGGTAATGCCATCACTTTCAGGTGCCCGGACTTGCAGTATCAGGCTGGCGCCGTGATTTTCCATCAGTGCCTCTCCGCGCTGTTCTGTCACAATGGGAGAGCGTACTTCAGCGACTTTACCAATCAGAGTATCAACACTGTTGGAGCGATTGAGCTTGGACAGCATGGGCTTTAATGGGCGCAATACCATTGTTGTCAGTAATAAGGCGATAAAGCTCACAGCAAAGAATGTCACGGTTCCAAGTAAATAGCGGATAACATCAGTTTCAATGAAACGAAGCATCAAATGCATGCTGAAATAGCTGAGCGGCCAGCCGAATAGTGTAATGAGCGTAATGATGATGGTAATGGGAACGCCTGTAAGGCCGAGTTTTGTTAACCAACCCGCCAGAGTGGATACATCGAAACCATCCGTATCGATGCTCATGATATCAATATCAAGTAAGCCGAAAGCGGCGCATATCCAATAAAACAAAACAATGAATAATAGGCCACTAAATATAACAACTGGAAAAGCCAAACAGTTTTGTAAGAAAAGATCCATCAGAATACTTTCTCTGGGAGGGGTATGATTATTAAATAATACTGAATTAAACCAGTTTTATAAATAAGTTAATAGAGAAAAAGAAGCCTTTTTTGAGTCTTTTCGCAATAATTGGATAATTCCTATTTGTTGAGGTTAATCATGGATATTGAGAGATAAATATACCTAATTTGGGTATCAAGACGGTAATAAAACTGTGAGGTCTGAAATAAAAGGAAATTATAAAGTAATTTTCTTTTAAGGCGTGGATTAGTAGTGAAAAAATCTAAGGCTGTCATTTCAATAAGGGTTGGGTAAGATTAAATAGAGCCGAAAGTAATTAATTAAGATAATTATAAAAATGATTATATTAATTATCGGAATTATTTTTTGGATTAGATATGGTTTAAGGCAGTGTGTGTTATGCCATTGGATGTTGCGCGATCTCATCGCTTCTAACTCAAAATTTTCAAAAGAAAATATTAAAAATGTGGTTGTCAACCGCATGAAGCTGAGTTATTGTAATGTAATATTATAACATTACAGTGTGTTTAGAGAAATTTTATGAAGCCAGGGATCCACCCAACTTACCGGACTGTTGTGTTCCACGACACCAGTGCAGACACTTATTTCAAAGTAGGTTCGACTATTCATACAGGGAAGACGATTACGCTGGAAGGAACCGAATATCCCTATGTCACGATTGAAGTGTCATCGGAATCACACCCTTTTTACACGGGTAAACAAAGAAATGTATCGCAAGAAGGCAGTACTGCTCGCTTCCAGAAAAGGTTTGGCAGTTTTTTGGGCAGTAAATAAAGAGGGATTGTCATGCAGGTATTAAGTTCGTTGAAGACAGCAAAACAACGGCACCCTGATTGCAAAGTTGTTCGCCGTCGTGGCCGGTTGTATGTCATCTGTAAATCCAACCCGCGTTTTAAGGCCGTTCAAGGCATGAAAAAGAAACGCTGATAGAAAGCCTACAGTTCTGCTGTAGGCTTTTTGATTTCATTTTTCCTATCTAATTGATTTATATAAATCCCATCAGAAATTCACTCCTGAATTAAGTCGTTTTTTTCGCTTGTTTATTTTCAATGCTCAGCTCTAATATTTATTAGTCAATAAATTCCTGAAAACAATATATGGAATCATCATCGTATTCATTTTACTCGTGTGGACACGATAGAGATAACAATGAAATTCAAGGAATGGTTATTATGAGAAATATTAATGTATTCGAAGGGTTTTACGTATTTGAAGATAGATATCATGGTGATCCCAGATTAACAGTATGCGCTCATGGAGATTATGATAAAACTAGCTTTACCGGGTACTTAGCAGTCATGAATAGGTCTGATGATATATTGACGCCTCAGGAGCTATATGACAAATTAAAATTAAAAGGAATAGTGTTAAATGATTTTAATTATATTCGTTTGATTATGTGTGAATCTGCAAATTGTGAAAAGGAACATCCAGGTACCTCTTTTGGTTTTGAAAAACCTTTTGCATTAGAATTCTTTAAACTTTGCTCGAATAAGATTGTTATTGGTTATGTGGGATATATTGGCGGACGTACGAAGGTGTTTAATAAGAGGACTCTTTCTTATAGTGAAAGTTATGACAATACCCAACGCCATGAATTAATGTTTGACTTAAAACATATATATGATCTTCATTTTTCAAGGCTTGTTGGTAATAAAAAGGCCAATGATGCTTTTGAGGCAGAAAAAAATGCGTACTCAAAGGTTGAAACAGTAGACCCCATTACTCCTAGATATTTTTTGAGAACCAAGAAACCGGGAAGGCCGGTAAAAAACGATGATCCTGATATGGAAGGATACACCGCAAGATGGTTTAAAAATGGCAAACTCATCCATACAGAAATGTTGGTGTTATAGTTTATAAATACACTTGCACCTTTCGTCATATTTTGTCAGTTTTAATGTTATTAGTGTGTCTGGGCAACATTTCTTGAGACAGGGTAAATATGATGAAAAATGTAGGTCTTATCGGCTGGCGTGGTATGGTCGGCTCCGTATTGATGCAGAGAATGTTGGAAGAGCGGGATTTTGACGAGATTAATCCGGTTTTCTTCACAACATCCCAGCACGGACTTCCCGCCCCACAATTTGCAGCAAACAGCGCTGGAAAGTCAGGTGTATTACAGAATGCTTTTGATATCGACGCACTGAGCGCGCTGGATATTGTCATTAGCTGTCAGGGTGGGGATTACACGAATGAAATTTACCCAAAATTGAGGGCCGCGGGGTGGCAGGGATATTGGATTGATGCTGCGTCTACCCTGCGTATGAATGATGAAGCTGTCATTATTCTCGATCCGGTTAACCATCAACACATTCAAAATAGCCTGAATAAAGGTATCAAAACGTTTGTTGGTGGTAATTGTACAGTGAGTTTAATGCTGATGTCATTGGGGGGACTGTTTACCAATGATTTAGTAGAGTGGGCTTCGGTATCGAGCTATCAGGCTGCTTCGGGTGGTGGTGCCCGTCATATGCGTGAATTGCTGGTACAAATGGGAATGTTGCATAATCAGGTCGCTAAGGAATTACAAGATCCTGCCTCTGCAATTTTGGATATTGAAAAACGTGTCACTGACTTTACCCGCAGTGGCGCATTGCCGACGGAGCAGTTCGGTGTCCCTCTGGCTGGTAGCCTGATCCCGTGGATTGATAAACAATTGGAAAATGGGCAAAGCCGTGAAGAGTGGAAAGGTCAGGCAGAAACCAACAAAATTCTGAACACGGGCAATAATGTCATTCCAATTGATGGCCTGTGTGTCCGTATCGGTGCATTGCGTTGCCACAGTCAGGCATTTACCTTGAAATTGAAAAGAGATATTCCAATCCATGAAATTGAAACGCTGCTGGCGTCGCATAATGATTGGGTGCGTGTCATTCCGAATGATCGTGAATTGACGATGCGGGAGTTAACACCGGCTGCAGTGACTGGAACGTTGAATACACCAGTTGGCCGTTTGCGTAAATTGAATATGGGGCCGGAATACATCTCTGCATTTACGGTTGGTGATCAGTTGCTGTGGGGAGCTGCAGAGCCGTTGCGTCGCATGTTGAGGGTATTATTGTAAGAAAAACTTAATCGTTATTGAGTTTGTGGAAATAAACCGCCAATTGGATAGTAAACCTTAAATATTGGCGGTGATTAATACTTATTCGAACCATTTTTTATTTTCAACCTCCACAAGTACCGATAAATCGATAACCACCGTGATTAGGGGAGAAGATCCAAGCATTATTTTCATTTGGATCTAAAGACATCTCTTCCTGTGTGTAATGGATAAATCCCATTCTTCTATAAGTGTTTGATAGTTCAGGGGTTGCAATGGCTAATTTTAATTTTCCATGACAGCCTTTTTCATAGGACAGATTAACCGCTTTTTCTATTAATAAGTAAGCAGAATTATTTAATCCTGGATGCATGACAAGATGAGTGATTTCAGGATAATAACGTAAATCAGGATCATATCGGTATAGCATGACTTCTTCGTAACATCTGACTATCATGATTCCTACGGGTATGTTTCTGATGTAACAAGTAAAATAAACAAAATTTTTATCTTCTCCAGTTTGGGATCTATCATAAAGTTCATCTTTAATATAAATTAATTGCTTAAGTGTGATGCTACATTTTAAATCCCAAACCTCATCTGTTGTTTTTCCTATTTTTCCACTAATTTCACCTATGTGATCTTCTAAATCATCTTCATTTTCAATGATATTTAAGATCTGATCAAACCATCCGTCATTTCCGATTGAAAAGTAAAATTTATTCGAAATATTTATCATATCATGTAAGTTAACCTCCTTAACTATTGATGGTATATATTTTTTTGTTAACTGAGGGTTCATATAATTAATATTTATTTCTTTAATGTCATTTGGCGGTAAAGAATTAAACGAATTTGAACGTGATAGTTTTTTAAATGGTGTCTTATGTATATAGCTATTCAGAGAGTTTGTTCTTTTTAGCATGATAAACCTCTTCAGATCATAAATTAGTGAGTTTTATAAATTGGAATAAATATCTAAAATCATTAATTACCGTCATGGGTTATTTGTGATTAAATTGTTGATAAAACCGCCAATTGGATCGATGAATTGGCGGTCAGTTTTTTGTTATTTTGCACTGTATAATTTTCATTATCATGAAATTGAACGTATTTTTGTAAACCGATAACCATCTTCATTAGATAAGAAAGACCACGCACTGTTTCCATTTGGATTTAATAACATTATCGTATTATCCGCTTCTTGAACCCTAATAAAGCCCATTTTTTCATAAACTTTTGGAGAAAGTTCTTTTGTTGCAATTACGAGTTTTACTTTTCCGTGATAACCCATTTGATAGGAAATGTTAACTGCTTTTTCTATCAATAAATAAGCGCAATTCTGGATGCCTGGATGAGTGATGATAAAATGAATTATAGGGCAGCATAGTGATATATTGTTTTTGTCTTCCTTAAGTACTTTCTTGTCAAAATCTTTGTTAAGTAACATAATTCCGATAGGTACTGTATTAATATCACACACAAAATAATTATTTTTTTGTGAGTAACCGTGTCTTTGGTTCAAATCTGAAATTCTCCGTAATTTTATCAAATAGTTATATGTTGTCTTGCATCTCATGTTCCACAATTCTTCATGTGTTTCTAGCCTATCTTTATGTAGTTCTATTGCCATTTTTAATTCCATTTCTTTTTTCCTTTTCTTATCCGTTTCTCTTTCCATTTCATTTATACTTTCAATATGAGATACCCATTGGTCTTCCAATATTGATTGGTAAATTCTATTAGCTGCAGCAATTCCCTCTGTAATGGAGACTTCTTTGACTGTTGGAATATATCCATTAATCAATCCTGGGTTATTGTAATTAATGTTTAGTTTTAATTCATGATAAGATGGTAAGACATTGAATGACTTTGAACGGGTTAAAGATGAAGGCTCAGATAAAGTTTTTGGTGTATAGCTATTAAAGGAGTTGTTTCGCTTTAACATAATGAAGTACCTTTGATTAGCATTGTTTAATGTTGTAGTATTTCTTATTCCCCCTTGTTTTTATTTATTTTTGGTGATTTTTTTATATTTTTAGCAAGTCATTTTATATTTCTTTATCTTACGCGGAGGGAAAGATTCATAAGTATTAATTTTCGTCCAAACTGGGCTATCTTTGGGGTTTAATACCATTAAATCACGGCCGTTATCATAAGGTTTAAATCCCATTCTTTGATAAGTTCCTGATAGTTCATCTGTTGCTGGGATTAGCTTTAACTTGCCATAACATCCCCATTCATAGGATATTTTTACTGCTTTTTCCATCAATAAGTAAGCGCAATTTTTAACTCCGGGATGAGTAACAATGTAATTGACTTCAGGATATACTAAATAACCATCCTCCTCTTCTTCCTCCAATGTCACTACCATAATCCCGATAGGGGATACCCCCATATAACAAATGACGTAAGCGACATTTGGTGCGTTATAGTTTTGATTTCCTTCAGGAAGTGATTGTTTAATGTCGTTTAAAATATCTTTTGTCAGATAACATCTCAGATTCCATAAATCTTGTGATGTTTTCTCTTCTTTATCTTCAATATCGTCTTTTCCATTCTTGAAATCTTTAATATGACTAAACCATCCCTGTTTCATAATGGATTCTTCAATTATGAAAATAGCTTGCTTAGCTTCTTGATATGAAACTTCTTTCACTCTCATATTATATACGCTATATGATGACATACAGTTAGGATTGTTAAAGAAAGATAAAGAACTTTGCGGGATAGATTCGAAAGATTTTGACTCGTACCGAGTTTGTGTTTTGTCTTTTTTTGGCTGAATAAAGTTAAGAGAATTTGATTTTTTTAACATGATACGCCTCTCTGAATTATAAAAAATGATTTTTTATAAGTTGAAAGTAATCTGAAATCTGATTATTTATTCTGATGTGTTTATGTGAATAATTTATTTTATAAATTGTTTTTCTATAGAATAAATAGAATATTTCTTTTGTCTAGCAGAATTTGTGAAGGGAAAATTAAGCGGCTGTTTGGTAGGAAAATTTTGATTAATAGCTCCGGATAATATGTTTCAGATAATATACTGTTATCTGTGGCATATTTATAAGAAACAAGATTAAATATCAATGTTCTTCTGTGTTGCTAATGGCGTCTGCATCTAAGGTCTTACATGATTTTCTTACATAAAAAGCAAGAAGCATTCCAAGGAAAGCTATACCTGCAATATAAATGAAGGCCAAGTTTCCTTGATGAAGTTTATTATGGAATAGAACGGTAGTCGCGCCGATAAATCCCCCAATGCCTTCACCAACTCCGACAGCAATCGAATTCAACCCAATAGTGTTGGTACGCATTTCTGGCGGTGATGCTTCAGCTAGGAAGGTCGATAAGGCGGGTATCATGAGTATTTCTCCCAGCGTCCAGAGAATTACTGCACCAGTAACATAGATAAAACCGCCGCCGATAATTATCATGCCAAAGCCGAAAAAATAGAGAAAAAATCCCCAGAGCAATAATGTATTTGAACTCACGCTATAGCGGGAGAGGAACATGGCTAGCGGATAAGACAGAACTATCACAATGATCGCATTCATGAAAAGTAAAGGGCCAAGCCGATCAAATTGGTTTAGAACGACGGTGACATAAAGAGGAAGCGCCGAGCCTAACTGAGCATAGACCATCCATGTGAGGATAGTTAACAAAAATAATGAGTTCAGCCGTTTATTAGCAAGGTGTTTCTTAAACGAATACCACAGGCCCACCTGTGGTGTGAGCACGGTGCTTGATGAATGAAAAAAGTATGCCAGCGGCGTAGCGCCAAACAGAATGAGACTTGAAATAAAGAACGGGGACTGCGGGCCTATATGAGTGAAAACATAAGTACTGAATAAAGGAGCCAGCGCAGCAGCAATGTTAAAGCAAACATTAAGCCCTGCATAACGCAATAATAAGCTATTTTTTGAAGATTGATATTCAGCGACTAGCGCTTTGACATACATGCTATTACTGGCGTAGCCGAAACCAATTAAGAATAAGCTGAAACCGATAAGCCAAATGTTGCTGGCGCTGGACAGGAGAAAATAGCCGAGAGCCGTCGCAAAACACATGATAGGCATGACTTGGCGTGAAGGGATTGCGTTGATGATAGGGGCTGCCAATATTCTGGAAGATCGGGAAGTAACGGCCGCCACCATGAGGATGGCACCTATAACTCCCGCATTAAAATGCAGAAACTCAGCTAAATATACAGAGATAATAGCCGTGGCGGCTAGATAACTGAATGAAAATATTGTGTATTCACAAATTATAAATATCATTTTAAATTATCAAATTGCCTAGTGATGATAAGGGAAGTTATCGTTTTATACTGATTTCATTTGGGGTTTGGCTTTGTAATAATCGCGGCCTCTTTTTGAAAATGGCGCAGCAGTTGTTCAACTTGTGCTGAGTTTTCACCTGTAACTATTAAGTAACCAATAGATTCCAAATCTTTCCACGAAGTGACTTCCGGCACGGTATCTCCTGCGCGGAGTGTACAGTGTAAACGGACACAATGCGGGTGCTGACGAATGCTTTCCAAATCACCCATTTGTTCAATGATGCCAGGGGCAGGCTGAAGGTAATTTATTCCGGCTGACTTTGAAAACACATAGGCATTGCTTGGCCACGTGGCTGGAGGGGGGGTAACTTGGCCTCGGAGATCGTCCAGTGCAATACCATAAGTTTCTATGTCGGTGACAAGTTCGGTCATCCAGTTGATAAATCCGCCACCCGGGCGGGCATGAATTTCTCCCAAGGTGATTGCATTTTCATTTACCCAAAATTCGACGTGGAATAACCCGTAGCGTAATTCCACGGCATCAATGGCTTTACGGACTTCAGCGTAAATTTTTTGGGCTAAGTTTTTAGATATCGGCGCTGGGATAATGTGGCCGCACTCGATAAATGTATCGTTATCGATCAGTATCTTCTTAGTAATGCCGAAAAATTGAGCCTCGCCAGAGATTAGTACACCTTCAACGCTATATTCTTGGCCAACGACATATTCCTCAATGAGAAAGGCCTGCCTGTCCTCTTGGCTTAGATTTTCAAATGCAGCCTGTAAATCGCTTTTCTGACGCACTATAGAGACGCCTTCACTCCCTAAACCGATGCGAGGCTTTACTATCCACGGCCCCTGACTGCCAGATTGTTCGAGGAAATGTATCGCCTCTTGGATTGTTGAACAAGCGGCTATATCTGGCTGGTTAATTCCCTTTTCTTTTAGTTTGTTACGGAGGAGGAATTTATCTTTGATTACGCGTATGTTGTCTGGCGTATTCCAGGGAATATTGAGATGTTGGGCAATAAGCGCGGTGGCTTCTACGGCGTACTCGGAGAAAGTGAGAATATGATCAATTTTAGGGAATTCAGGCTGTCCCTCTAGCCATTTCTTGACGTGAACAACAGCTTTACTGGGCATAGCTATGATCTGATCCGCTGCCGATAGCACAGTTAACCCTTTCTCAATTAATTCCGCTGTTTCTAACACCACGACTTGCAGGCCTCGGGATTTTGCCTGGGAAATACAGCGTGATGCCTGATTGATCGGGCAACCTACCAGTAGAACCGTCTCACTATTCATAAATCATGTTCTCCGAGATAGAAAAGCAACTGATTAAAGTAATCACGATAAGAGATAACACTTCAAAAGCATTAAAATGACTTAATCATGTGCTGACAAGGAGTCAATAATGTTAATTTATTGTAAATATAATTCTTGAAGTTGACGTAACCAATCGATTAATACAAGTAGTCAGGCGAGAATTTTAACTTTGTCAGACGTACATGTGAGTGCTGATACGGATTATTCACTATTATGTTTTTTTGTTTTTTTATCTAAAAACAAATGGATAGTTTTTTCCTCAAGATGTTGCCAGACATTCCCTCGACATTTCAAAGAAGCGTTGTCTCAATAACATCCCTATATTTGACAATGTAATGAAGTCACTTGGTGTTGTTAACATTATTTTTCCTTTGATTCAAACAAAAAATAACATTTTATTTTTTCATTAGTTAGTTAACTATCGATTTTACGGTTACTGATGAAATTTTCATCGTTAAAAGTGTATGTGGTTTGTAAGAGGCTGGGGTAACGCGAGGCAACATAGGGGGACGTTTCATGACCATGTCAGGTCTGCATATTGTAGTGATTGGCGGTGGCAGTATTGGCCAAGCGGTTGTTTGGCAAGCGATTGAAAAAAGCGCAAAGGTGACTCTGTTCGATCGCGATCAAGGTAGGCTTGAGTTGATGAGAAAAGTGGGGCGCTCCTTTATTCAAGATGAAACGTTAACAGTGCTGGGCAGTGAATCTATTTTTGCAGAGTTGAACCGGCTGGCCGCTTTTCATTGTGTGATTCTGGCAACGTCATGGCAGGATGGTCGTTACCTGCTCAAACAATTGGCAGAACAGTATAAAGTGCCAATGCTCATGCTGGGACGGCCTGATATTAATGATCCCCTTATTAGCGAAATTGAACTGCAATCTACCAATAATCCCATCTTGATGGGAACCGGGCTTGAACCGGGTTTAATTGAGGGGCTTGCAGCCAGTATGATGTCGCGAGTGCCGAAAATGACTAGTTTAACCACCTACTGTGGAGGGCTTCCGCAGCATCCCTCTGGAATTTTCGGCTATAAGCAGGTATTTGGACGGCGTTTGCCCATTGATCCCCGAATATCGTTGTCGATTCGCGATGGCACTGTGCTAAGTGCGCCACGTTTCTCGCAGGTAGAACACGTACACTTCGAACATATTGGCCTTTTGGAAGCGTTTGATGACGCGATGATGGCGACAACCGCTTCTATATTTTCACAGCAGGTTGATCACTTTTCTCAGCGCACACTGCGCTGGCCGGGATTCGCGCGAGCAGCACAGGCTTGCTCGCAACTTGGTTTATTATCCGATGATTGCGTCACCATCGGCGAGGAAAAGCTGCCTATTCGCGATATCGCAGAGAAGTTGTTGACGCGTACCGATACAGAGGCCACGGTTGAAACAACACTCGACAATGATTTTGTTCTTTGTCGCTGGGTAGTCGAAAATTCTGACGGGCAGCATGGCAGCGTAACGTTGCACATGGCAGCACCGGCAACTTCAACCGCAATGGCTTATATCACGGCAGCCTTCGCACTTGCAGCGGCTGTAACCGCATTGACCGAGCCACAGCCCGGACTCATTTATCCTCATCATCCAATGATGCAAACCTGCACATTAAACTTTTTACGCGACCTGCGACATGACGGTAACGCCGTTATCGTTACGACCGGAATATTTAAGGAAATACTGAAAGGGGATTTTGATGGCAAGGTCTATTGATGTTTTATTTGTTGGCGCAGGCCCGGGTAATTTGTCTACGTTGAGCTATCTTGACGATATAGGCATTCTGTCAGGTAGCCACGAAATTGCATTAGTTGAGCGAAGACCAAATAATGCCTGGCACCCGGGACTTGCATTGCCGACCTCAACTTTACAAGTGTCTTTGCTAAAAGACTTAGCTTTCTTACGTGATCCTTCCAGTAAATATACCTTTTTCAATTACCTGAATGAAATCGGCGCATTGCACCAATTTGTACATCTAAATACATATTACCCGTCAAGAAATCTATTTTCAGATTATCTTATTTGGGTTGGTGAGAAGTTAAAGAATCACATACTGTTTAATCATGAAGTACGCAGTGTGAATAAGGTAACTGACACAGCCAGTGGTAAGATTTTGCTGGAAGTGGAACTCTCTAATGGAAAAGGAGAGATCGAAAAAATCCTTACTAATCAATTAATCCTGTCTCAAGGGCACGAGCCTTTTATTCCGCCAGAGCTAAGAATTGATAAAGCGCCAATATGCCATTCTAATCATCTATTGCAATGCATTGATTTAAAACATTTGAATTCAGAAAGCCACATTGGGGTTATTGGCCGTGGGCAAAGTGCGGGTGAAATAGTGCGTTTCCTGCTGGAGGAAACCGGGGCTGGCAAGGTGAGTGTTATTTCGCGCAACTTCACGTTTAAAGGAACAGATACTAATCCATTTGTGAATGATATGTATACATTCCCACAGGCGAGAAGTTTCTACCAACTCAGTCATGAAGCTCGCGTGGATACGTTGCAGGGGCTTAGGAATACTAATTTTTCTACAGTAACAGAAGATGTCTTATCTGCAATTTATAAGCAAACGTTCAATGATCGCATCGCTAAAAAGGAGCGATTATTTTTACTCCCCTATAAAGAAATAAAACACGCTGAGATTGGTGATAAAGGCGTATCCGTTGTGCTTAAAGATGTTTATGGGCACATGCCAGATCAAAATGTTTCCTTCGATTATTTGATTTGCGCCACTGGTTTTGAAAACACTCGACATACTTCTTTGCTTGCACCGCTTAACCCTGTCGTTCAGGGAAATGAAGTTGTGGTCAATGAAAATTTCATGGTGAAACTAAAAGATAAAATAGATGCTTCAATTTTTGTCATGAATCATGCAATGGAGCAACACGGCCCTACCGAGCATACGCTTGCTGGAATGTCCGAGCGCGGAAAGGTTGTTGGTGATGCCATCATAAAAAATATGTCGAATTTTTCAATGTGAAGCCGATAGCCAAGAAAAACAGTTTCATTGCGTAACGCTGATTATCGTGATTTAAGCCATTAGCTTGAGGTGAATGAATGAAACGTTCTGATGTTTTTAATGTGATGAGCTCTCAAAACATGTCGGGTGAAAAATGGGATGGCGATATTTTTCGCATTAATCCCATACCGGAAGATTCAGCGGTTTCCATTCGGCTCATGAATATGAAACCTGGTAGCAGTACCGAAAGGCATAATCATACTGAAGTTGAATTTTGGACGATAATCAGTGGCTCTGTGCGGATCCATATGGACGGTTCGAGTTTTATATTGCAACAGGGCGACAGCATACGTGTGGAACCCCTGCAACGTCATCGAATTGAAGCTTTAGAGCAAGGGGCCGTGATGCAAACGGTCTGGTGGCATAATCAAGAAATTTTTGACAACAATTTGATTGAGCGAAATCAAATTGATGAAGATCCACAAAAACCGTTGCTGATTGTGCCTGCTATGTTGACACCAAATGGCGGTATGCATGTAGGGCATGCGGGTGGGCCTTTTATGTTTGCTGATGTTGTAGCAAGAATATCGAGAATGAGTGGCAGGGAGACTTACTTGGTTCAGGGAACCCACGGCCATTTGGAACATATACAGATTGCAGCGAATGCCGCTGGGGTAGATTACTATAGCCTGGCAGAAAGAAATACGGAGCGCCTAAAAAAATCGCTTAGATTATTAGGTGTTAATGAAGATATTTTTCTGGAAACGCGCCCCTGTAAGCGTGGCACGGAAATCGTGCATGAAGTGTTGTCTCGCCTAATGGCTCAGGGATTGATCGTCGAGCGGGTGCATAATGTCCCCTTTGATGTGCGGACAGGACAGTTTTGCGTTGATGCTTTTGTACATGGTGATTGTCCACACTGTGGTGGGGAATCGTCAGGGACAGAATGTGAAGGATGCGGAGCATTGGTTCTGGATGCGGACTTAAAGAATCCGGTTAATCTGGCGGGTGAGCCCCTGACGCATAAGCCTCTGAAGCGGTTATTCCTTCGTCTGGAAGGCATGAGGAAAGAAATTGAAGCTTTTATCTCCAATGAGTTGATGCCGACACAAGCTAAACTTTATGTGGAGAGCTGGCTTTCTCGGGAATTGCCTGAGGTGTGCCTGACTAATCCAAACTCGGCGGGGATCCCAGTAGATATTGATGGATTTGAGCACTTAAAATTTACTGTACCTATGGAGTATGTGCCCCGCCATTTGCTGGCAGTCGAGAAAATCGGTGAACTCAAGGGAACGCAGCTCCGCTGGAATGAAGTCGCCAAGGAGGATTTCCCTGAACTGGCTATTTTATTCGGTGTGGATAATTCATTTGGACGATTGTTGGTTATTCCTGCTGTATTGGCGGCCATTGGTCTACCGGGATTCGTCCCTCGTCATGTGATGCCAAATCAGATGGTGACCTTGAATAGTGATAAGTTCTCTACGTCACGCAATCATGCCATTTGGGTTGATGAATATGTTACGGCAGAAAATGCCGAGCCTTTGCGGTTTTACTTGTGTAAATTCAGGGCGAACAGAATCACAGTCGATTTCCGCGTAGAGGAATTTGAAGCTTTTAACGTCGAATTTTGGCATGGGCAATTGAAAGCTTGTGTGGCAATGGCGCAGGCGTTAGTCGCCAAAATAGCCCAAAATGGTGAACTGCCGGGCCCCGGCCAATGGTCAGCCGATTGTGTTGCGTTTTTTAGTCACTGTACCTGGTTTGACGAGCAAATCCGCCTTTGTTATTCCCCTGTGATGCCAAATGTACGTTTGTTGGTGAGAGGCATTACATCTTTTATTGATGAGATTCGAACATTTATAGAAGACATCAGCTTGGTGCAGAAGCCATTCTTTGTGAATTCAGCTCTTAATAGAACGCGGGCAAGATTGGTAGCAAAAGCGCTAATTAGCCTTTCTGTAGCACTTTATCCCATTACGCCAAACTTTTCCCGAAATCTTATTACGTCGTTGGGGCTGGATCACCCTGACTTTACTTTATTGAACGTTGATTGGATGAATTACGAGCTAAAAAACGTTCAACATTAAATATAGCCAATTACCGTTGGGTAATATTTTTTATAAGTTATTTTGTCTGTGACTAACACAGCTGTGTTTGCGCACGTTTTTAACGGGTGACTGCAATTAGAGGTATTAAGATGCTTAGCGAGATAAAATCATTTTCTCCTATGTCGGCGAATAAATTTCGTGATACCAAATATTGGGCAAAGCTGCCGGAATCATATCGTAATACCTTCGATGTCACTTCGCTGGTATTGCCTTTTCGCGTAAATGAATTTGTTCTTGATAATCTTATTGATTGGGATGCTGGTGTGAGTGACCCTTTGTTTCAGTTGGTATTCCCCCAGCATGGGATGCTAACGGAATCACAATTCAATCGTATTGATCAGGCGCGTAGCCGCGAGCGTACTGATTTAGTCTCGGAGATAAGACAGGTTCGCAGTGAATTAAATCCCCATCCTTCTGGCCAAGCGCTAAATATCCCCGTTTTAGACGAAATTAAATTAGGTGGGATACAGCATAAATACAGAGAGACGGTGCTGTTTTTCCCCAGTGCGGGGCAGTCCTGTCATGCATATTGCAGCTTTTGTTTTCGTTGGGCGCAGTTTGTTGGCGAAAGCGAAGATCGTTTCCAGTCGCGCGATGTTGACCAGTTGGTGCAATATCTTCAGCACCACCCTGAAGTGACGGACATATTGATTACGGGAGGAGATCCCATGATCATGCGTACCAAAGTGTTGGAACGTTATATTTTGCCGCTGTTGGAGAAAACAGCGGTCAGCACTATTCGATTTGGTTCTAAGGCTTTGACCTATTGGCCTTATCGCTTCACCACTGATAATGATGCCGATGAGCTGCTGCTGCTCTTTGAAAAGATCGTGAAAAGCGGGCGGCATGTAGCCTTTATGGCACATTTTAATCATCCACGCGAACTTGAGCCAAAGGAAACACAAAAGGCAATTGGCAGAATATTAGCAACCGGCGCAATTATCCGTACGCAAGCACCTTTGCTGCGGCATATTAATGATAATGTTCAAAATTGGATTGACCTATGGACCAAACAGGTTCGATTGGGGTGTATTCCCTATTATATGTTTGTTGAAAGGGATACTGGGCCTAAACAGTATTTTGAAGTTCCCTTATCTAAGGGATATGAGATATTCCAGGCCGCTTATTCCCAGATTTCAGGTTTAGCGCGTTCAGTGCGAGGGCCGATCATGTCAGCAACAAGTGGCAAAGTTATGGTTGATGGGATCCTTGAATTTGATGGGAAAAAATACTTTTCTCTACAGTATTTGCAAGCACGAGAACCTCATTTATGTCGCCGCCCTTTCTTGGCGGCGTACGACAGCAACGCGGTATGGTTCGATCAACTCAAGCCAGTGACGTTTCCTAATCCAGACCGGTTGCCGGTTTTTGATCAAGCTGTACGGGACGCTGGAGCATAAGGTTTTCACTATACCTGGTGGGAAAGCATGTTGAGATATTCTACAAATGCAAGGAGTCAAAATGAGTAACCCAGTAATTATTTATGCCGGATTAAGACGTACTAACGGGGAACGTTTTGAAGTTTTGGCCGCAGCAAAGCGGTTAGGATTGTCTGTTGTATTGATTGCCCGTGCGGTTCCTGAGATGGCCAAACAGCATGTAGCGGAATGGCACGTTTGTGATACTTCAAATTATGCCGAAGCATTGAAAGTTGTCGAGGAAGTGGCATCCCGACACAAAGTCGTGGGAGCCGTCAGCTGGACGGATCTTGATCTGGGCTTTGTCGCACGTATCAATGAAACCCTTTCTCTTCCTGGAATGTCATTAGAAACAGTACAGACGGTAAGGAATAAATATCGTGCACGCCAAGCTGTTTCCGCTATCACCGGATTGTGTCCAAAATTCTGCCAAGTTTCTACACTGGATGACTTGAAGCACGCGATGGAAGTTGTTGGTTATCCGGCTGTTATTAAACCTACCGGGGGTAATGGATCTAAAGGGATATTTATTCTTCAGGATCGTAGCGATCTCGATGACGTTATTGATAAATTGACCACATTGATTGCAACCAGCAAAGATCCAATCTTTGATGGACATAAAAACGAATTCATCGTTGAGCAGTTTATTGATGGTAATGAAGTCAGCATAGAAGTGCTGGTTTATCAGGGCAAAGTCGAAGTGGTTGGCATCACCGATAAACAAACCACAGAACCTTTCCATTTTGAGTCGCAACATATCTTCCCGGCAACCGTCAGCCAAAACGCAACTTTGGACGTACAAAGTAAAGTTGTTCAGATGGTGAAAATATTAGGATGCAACAACTGTACATTGCATATTGAAGGGAAAATCAAAGACGATAAGTTTAGTCTTATCGAAATCAATGGGCGTCCTGGCGGCGATTATATTACCACTCACTTAATTCCGCGTAGCACGGGTATTGATCATGTAGTTAATATCCTCAAGGTGGCGATGGGGCAACTACCCGATTTAAGTACCCCGAAGAGCATGTCGTATGCTGGGATTCGGTTTTTATTCACCGATCGGAAAGGCCAATATCAAGGCTTGGAAGGATATGATGATGTCGTCCTCGAAACACCGGGATTAGATCATGTACTCACTGAGCTCCCTGTTGGCAGTCAGGTCGCGTTACCGCCAGAAAGTTTTACCACTCAACGTGTGGCCTCAGTGATGGCGCATGGCCCAAGCAGTGAGTATGTCGCTGAAACGCTGTTAACAGCAACGCAATCCTTGAAAATTCGGATTGAATAACAAGGCTTGATTTTATTCGCGCAGCCCAATGAATCGTTGCTGCGTGAATAGCTTCTTTGCCCTCGATATTATTTCGCTATAGGGGATTGTAAGCCGGAACCGCCAAAATTTCTGTTATCTCAGTTTCATCTCAGTTTCAGTTCGTTAACCAGCGCATTCAGATCAATAAACTCATTGCTGCCTTGGAAGGCAATGACTGTTCAGCAGAATTTCTGAAGGGTAACTGAGGGCAGGGAAAAACTTATCAAGCCTGATAAGCACGGCCCAGATAGCATGGTGCTATCTGGGCCGGTGTATAAGCAAAAATATTAGATATCAATATTCGCTGCTTTCAGGGCATTCTCTTCAATAAATGCACGGCGAGGTTCAACCGCGTCACCCATCAGGGTTGTGAACAGTTGATCAGTTGCAATCGCATCTTTCACTGTTACGCGCATCATACGACGAGTTTCTGGGTTCATGGTGGTTTCCCACAGCTGCTCCGGGTTCATTTCGCCCAGACCTTTATAACGTTGTACGGAAAGACCACGACGTGATTCTTTGGCCAACCACTCCAGCGCCTGCTCAAAGCTGCTTATTGCTTGGTGGCGTTCGCCACGTTCAATATATGCGCCTTCTTCAATCAGATGCCCGATAGATTCACCCAGTTTGGTGATACGACGGTATTCGCCACCGTGAATGAAATCAAAATCCAGATTGTAGTTAGTATCAACACCGTGTGTACGGATGCACAAGATAGGCTCGAAAACTTGGCGTTCACGGTTTTCATGGATTCGATAGCTATAAGTACTACCTTGCTGTTCTTTGTCATTCAGGCTGGCAGTCAGCGTGCTTGCCCATTCTTCCACTTTTGCTTGAGAGCTTAATTCATCTTCAGCCAGTTTCGGATGGTAAATCAGGCTGTTCAGCAGAGACAGTGGATACAGGCGTTCCATGCGGCGGATGAGTTTCTGGGTAGCATTAAACTCAGTCACAAGTGATTCCAGCGCTTCGCCTTTCAATGCCGGAGCATGCGGATTGGTATACAGGGATGCGCCATCCAATGCGATGGACATCTGGTATGCTTCCATTGCATCGTCATCTTTGATGTACTGCTCTTGCTTGCCTTTCTTCACTTTATACAGTGGTGGCTGGGCAATATAGACATAGCCGCGCTCAATGATTTCCGGCATCTGACGATAGAAGAATGTCAGCAACAAGGTGCGGATGTGAGAACCATCCACGTCGGCATCGGTCATGATGATAATGCTGTGATAACGCAGTTTGTCCGGGTTGTATTCATCACGGCCAATTCCACAGCCCAGCGCGGTGATCAATGTTGCCACTTCTTGTGAAGAGAGCATTTTATCAAAACGCGCTTTTTCAACGTTCAGGATCTTACCTTTCAAAGGCAAAATAGCCTGATTTTTACGGTTGCGTCCCTGTTTTGCTGAACCACCCGCAGAATCACCCTCCACCAAGTAGAGTTCGGATAGCGCAGGGTCACGCTCCTGACAGTCAGCCAGTTTGCCCGGCAGCCCGGCCAGATCCAGTGCGCCCTTGCGGCGGGTCATTTCACGGGCTTTACGTGCCGCTTCACGGGCGCGGGCCGCATCAATGATTTTGCCGACAACCGTTTTGGCGTCGTTCGGGTTTTCCAGCAGATACTCGACCAGTTTTTCATTCATCAGCGTTTCGACAGCGGTTTTCACTTCTGAAGAAACCAGCTTGTCTTTAGTCTGGGAAGAGAATTTAGGATCAGGAACTTTAACGGAAATAACCGCAATCAAGCCTTCACGGGCATCGTCACCTGTGGCGCTGACTTTGGATTTTTTATTGTAACCCTCTTTATCCATATAACTATTGAGGGTACGGGTCATCGCGGTACGGAAACCAACGAGGTGGGTTCCGCCATCGCGCTGAGGAATATTGTTGGTAAAGCAGTAGATGTTTTCTTGAAAACCATCATTCCATTGCATGGAAATTTCAACGCCAATGCCATCTTTTTCTGTGGAGAAATAGAAGACATTAGGGTGAATTGGGTTTTTGTTACGGCTTAGGTATTCAACAAACGCTTTAATTCCGCCTTCATAGTGGAAGAGATCTTCGGCATTGGTGCGTTTATCAACTAACCGAATGGAAACGCCGGAATTCAGGAATGACAATTCACGCAGGCGTTTTGCCAGAATATCATATTCGAACTCAGTGTTAAGTTTGAACGTATCCATGCTAGGCCAGAAACGAACTGTGGTTCCTGTCTGCTCGGTATCTCCGACGATTTTCAGCGGAGATTGTGGGACCCCATGCATGTAGGTCTGTTCGTGGACTTTGTTGTCACGACGGATAGTCAGTTCCAGTTTTTCCGATAAGGCATTTACAACAGAAACCCCTACGCCATGCAGGCCACCGGAAACTTTATAGGAATTGTCATCGAATTTACCCCCCGCATGCAGCACGGTCATGATAACTTCTGCTGCTGAAACACCTTCTTCTTCGTGTATCCCGGTAGGAATACCGCGGCCGTCATCCTGTACAGAAACTGAGTTATCTGCATGAATGGTGACAACTATCTTGTCACAATGACCTGCGAGGGCTTCGTCGATAGCGTTGTCAACAACCTCGAAGACCATGTGGTGCAGACCGGTACCATCATCGGTATCACCGATATACATGCCTGGACGTTTACGGACGGCATCCAGCCCTTTTAATACCTTGATACTTGAGGAGTCATATGTATTCGACATCAACGTTTCTCGCTCATCTTAATCCTGTGGTTGAACCTCTATTTTGCCATGTTCTACGCGAAACATCCTGCTATTAACATCAATCATGTCAGTAACTTGCCCAGTTGTGATTGCACTGACAAACACTTGGGCTTGCGTAGATTTCAGACGCTCGGCTAATAGCTGACGACGGCCAGCATCCAGTTCTGAAGCAAAATCATCAAGCAGATACAGGCATTTTTGCCCGCTCTGTCGGGTGAAATATTCACCCTGCGCTAACCTCAACGCACACATCAGTAATTTCAACTGACCACGGGAAAGCATATCTTCCACCGGGGTGCCGTCCGCCCTGATCCGCAGATCTGCTTTATGGGGGCCGGAAGCGGTGTAGGTTAGCGCTTTGTCGCGCTCAAATTGCCGCGCGAGCAGTTCTGCATATTCGCTCTCTTTGTCCCAACCTTGTTGAAAGCTGATACTGAGAGTGAATTCAGGTAAAAATTGTTTACAGGTTTTCTCGATATCTTCGGAAATTCCTGCGATGTATTCAGCCCGCCATTGGCTTATTTCCGTCGCCAGCGGGGCAAGTTCGCGATCCCAATGTTGGATCTGGCTGTATCGGGTGACTTGCCGCAATGCCGCATTTCGCTGTTTGAGCAGCCTTTTCAGGTTGGCCCAGGCAGTAAAAAAGCGTGGTTCATTGTGAAAGCAACCCCAATCAATAAATGCCCGACGGTATTTCGGGCCACCATTCAGTAATGTGAAACCTTCCGGCGTGATAAGTTGCATAGGCAGCATTTTTGCCAGCTCTGCAATTTTATGCCCGTCACTGCCATCAATTCTGACTTTACTATCACCGTGGCGATTCTTGCTTAAGCCCACCGCCAACGTGCGTTCATAAAGTTGTTGTTCAAGCCGCCCATGAAGAATGAATTCTTCACAATCATGGCGGATCACTCTTCCCGCCATGATGCTGCGAAAAGCACGGCCATGGCCTAATGTATAAATGGCTTCCAGTATACTTGTTTTACCGCTGCCGTTTGGCCCAACCAGAAAATTAAACCCCGTTGCCAACGGCAGGTCAGCATTCGCGATATTACGAAAATCGCGGATCAGCAAACGCGAAAGAATCATATCTATGAGTCAGTGTTGTCTACAGGAGAATTTTTACAGGCGCATCGGCATGACGACATAAGTCGCAGCCTGACTGGCTGAATTCTCGATTTTCACACTGGATGTCGCATCTGTCAGAAGGAGGCTCACCTGTTCGCATTTCAATGCGTTCAGAACATCCAGTACGTAGCTGACATTGAAACCAATTTCCATCTCAGTGCCTTGGTAGCTGACATCAACGATTTCTTCCGCTTCTTCTTGTTCAGGGTTGTTTGCGGTGATCCTGAGTTGGTTTTCGCTTAAATAAATGCGAACACCGCGGAATTTTTCGTTGGATAAAATCGCAGCCCGTGAAAAGGCCTGCTTGATCATGTCACAATTCGCTACCAGCGTCTTATCTGGATTCTTCGGCAGTACGCGGCGGTAATCCGGGAAACGCCCATCAACCAATTTGGAGGTGAAAATAAAATCACCGACGTGAGCGCGAATGTTGTTGCTGCCAATTTGTAATTGCAGTGGGTTATCCCCACCATCCAGCAGGCGCATCAATTCAATGACACCTTTACGAGGTACGATCACCGAATGGGAGGGCAATGTTTGCCCGATATTCATTGAGCAGACAGCCAGACGATGGCCGTCGGTTGCAACAGTGCGCAACTCTTCGCCTTCGGTTTCAAAGAGCATGCCGTTCAAATAGTAGCGAACGTCCTGATGTGCCATGGAAAATTGGGTTGATTCGATCAGGCGCTTCAATGTGGCCTGTGGCAACGAAAATTCAACTTCGCTTTGCCAGTCATCCAGATTGGGAAAATCTGTCGCGGGCAGGGTGGAAAGTGAAAAGCGGCTGCGTCCGGAACGGACGAGGATACGATCGCCATCCAGCTCTACGCTAATTTCTGCGCCGTCCGGCAACCCGCGCCAAATATCAAAGAATTTGCGGGCGGGGACAGTGGTTGCACCGTTTTCATGCGGCTGGGCAAGTGTAACCCGTGCCTTCATTTCCATTTCTAAATCGGTGCCGGTTAACAGCAGAGAGCCTTCTGTGACCTGCAATAATAAGTTGCCTAAAATAGGCAGGGTAGGGCGGCCTCCCAAGGGGCTGCTCACCTGCTGCAAAGGTTTTAATAATTGCTCACGTTCAATGATGAATTTCATAGCGCTAGGAAGATAATGTTCTGATTAAGTTGGAAAAATCTTCTTTGATGTCATGACTCTCTTCACGCAGTTGTTCTATTTTACGACAAGCATGAAGTACAGTTGTATGATCACGTCCACCAAAGGCATCCCCGATTTCAGGCAAGCTGTGATTTGTCAGCTCTTTTGCCAGCGCCATTGCCATTTGTCTCGGACGGGCAACGGAGCGAGAACGGCGTTTGGAAAGCAGGTCCGCAACCTTGATTTTGTAATATTCAGCTACAGTTTTCTGAATATTGTCAATGGTTACCAGCTTTTCCTGTAGAGCCAATAAGTCACGTAATGCTTCGCGTACAAAATCAATGGTAATCGCCCGACCAGTAAAGTTAGCATTGGCGATAACTCGATTTAAAGCGCCTTCGAGTTCACGAACGTTAGATCGCAGGCGTTTGGCAATAAAGAAAGCCACTTCACCCGGCAACTGGATTTGGTTCTCGTCAGCCTTCTTCATCAAGATGGCAACGCGGGTTTCCAGCTCCGGTGGTTCGATGGCAACGGTCAAGCCCCAACCAAAACGGGATTTTAACCGATCTTCGACGCCATTGATCTCTTTCGGATAGCGATCTGATGTCAGAATAATCTGTTGATTACCTTCCAGCAGGGCATTGAACGTGTGAAAGAATTCTTCTTGGGATCGCTCTTTATTTGCAAAAAACTGAATATCATCGATCAATAGAGCATCTACGGAACGATAATAACGTTTAAACTCTTCTATCGCATTGTTTTGCAATGCTTTGACCATATCCTGAACAAAACGTTCAGAATGCATGTACACGACTTTGGCATTGGCTTTGCGGGCCATGATGCTATTGCCGACCGCATGCAAAAGGTGGGTTTTACCCAGACCGGTTCCGCCATAGAGGAACAAAGGATTGTATGCCCCACCTGGATTATCGGCAACTTGTCTGGCGGCCGCTCTGGCCAGTTGGTTGGATTTACCCTCAACAAAGTTATCGAATGTGTGCTTGGGATTCACATTAGAGCGATATGATAACTCAGGCTGGGCCTTTGCGGTGTCCCAACTCGGGCGGATAGACGAACTGGACGGCACCGTAGCCACCGGCATATCGGTAATGATTTTCTGAGATGCAGTTTGGTTTGGTGAAATAGGCTTATTCCCTACTTCGAAACGTAACAACGGTACTTCAGGACCACAGAAATCATTTAATAACAAATTGATATTATTAATATATTTCTCTCTTACCCAATCAAGCACGAAACGGTTGGGGGCATAGAGAGCCAAAGTGTTATCACTCAGTTCTGCCTGAAGGGGTCGTATCCACATACTGAATTCTGTGGCAGGTAACTCATCCTGCAATCGGGCAAGACATTGCTGCCAAAGCGAAAGTGACACGGCGAACTCCCCTAAAACGAGACCAATAAAAGAAACCGGAATAATAGATAGTTATACTGGGTACAAGGCAATACCCTCGGTGGTGAGGAAGTCAGCATGTACCTTGTGGCGATTTTGAATACCATCGCTCCCCAACGATCCGCTTATAGATAGGTTGGGATCGTGGCCGACGATCATAACGCAAAAGACGACAGAAATCCTCATTCTTTTACACAGCTTTGATGCTTTTTATCCACAGGGAGGTCACCACGCTTTGGCACTTGCAGAATATAAAGACTCACAGTAGATACTTTAGTGTAATCATGGCATATAGCAAATTTCATTTAACTATTGTTTAGGATTCAAAGTAGGCCCGACATTACATGATCGTATATTCATGTGAAACGATCTGTGCATGATCCTTGCGATTTATTGTACAGTCCGTATAATCTTGCACCCTGCGTGTGAAGCCAACGATTTTTTCCGGTTATGTCTGGTGAGGATTTTGGGGAAACACTTTTTAGGTAGGAAACTTAGGTAGCAAAAAGTCTGGCCATGTCAGGAGAACTAAAAATCTGGTAGAAGACGGTCAGACTCGCGTCATCTTGGATTGACTAAGGGTAGTACATTTTATTACAATCCGGCCTCTTTCTATATATTGATGTTGCGATTGAGGCATCGGTGTCTACTTATTTCTCACTGGTCGCCAACGCATTTGCTGAATCAGTAACAAATTTTAAGCTAGGTAGAAATCGCTATGAAACGCACTTTTCAACCATCCGTACTGAAGCGTAACCGTACTCACGGTTTCCGCTCTCGTATGGCCACTAAAAATGGTCGTCAGGTTCTGGCTCGCCGTCGTGCAAAAGGCCGTGCTCGTTTGACCGTTTCTAAGTAATAAAGCTAACCATACCATATGGTTAAGCTCGCTTTTCCGAGGGAGTTACGTTTGTTAACTCCCGAGCATTTCACTTATGTTTTCCAGCAGCCACAACGGGCAAGCTCCGCAGAGATAACTATTCTTGGACGCTTGAATGAGCTGGGGCATCCCCGCATCGGTCTAACCATCGCCAAAAAAAACGTTAAACGCGCCCATGAGCGTAATCGTATCAAGCGACTGGCTCGTGAAAGTTTTCGTTTAAATCAACATAATTTGCCGTCAATGGATTTTGTGATTTTGGTGAGGAAAGGGGTCGCTGAGCTTGATAACCGTGAGCTAACGGAAGCTTTGGGCAAATTATGGCGTCGTCACTGTCGCTTGGCTCGCGCCTCCTGATTATGTTAATCAGGGGCTACCAGCTAGTGATTAGTCCACTGCTGGGGCCTCGTTGTCGTTTCAATCCTACCTGTTCCTACTACGGAATTGAGGCATTACGTAGGTTTGGAATGATAAAAGGCAGTTGGTTAACAGTGAAACGCATATTAAAATGCCACCCTTTACACAAAGGTGGTGATGATCCTGTCCCACCTAAAAACGACGATAACAGAGAACACTAACGATGGATTCGCAACGCAATCTTCTTCTCATCGCTTTGCTGTTTGTTTCGTTCTTGGTCTGGCAAGCGTGGGAGAGTGATAAGAACCCACAACCAGCAACCCAGATCACTCAGCAAGTCAATACGCTGAATAACGAAGTAAGTAGCAGTGAGCAAAGTAAACTGATCACCGTGAAAACTGATGTGCTGTCATTGCATATCAATACCCGTGGCGGTGATATCGAGGAGGCTGATCTGCTGGCCTATCCTGATACCCTAGGTTCTAAAACTCCGTTCAAACTTCTGGAAACAACCCCAGAATTCACTTATCAGGCCCAAAGTGGGTTAACTGGTCTTAATGGCCCGGATAACCAAGCGGTACGTCCACTTTATCAAACCACTCAGCATGATTTCGTGTTGGCTGATGGTCAGGATGAATTGCGCATTCCGATGACTTACACTGCGCCGGATGGTGTTGTCTATGTTAAGACTTTTGTTCTGAAACGGGGTTCTTATGCGGTTTCTGTTGACTACAGCATCAATAACGTTACTGACAAACCATTGCAGATGGCGTTCTTTGGTCAGTTGAAACAAAGCGTTGAATTACCGAAACACCGTGATACAGGCAGCAGCAACTTTGCCCTGCATACTTATCGTGGTGCTGCTTATTCTTCCGATGAAGCAAAATACGAAAAATACAAATTTGACGAAATTGAAAGCAAGCCACTTTCCGTTGCCACAAAAGGCGGCTGGGTTGCGATGCTCCAGCAATATTTTGCTACTGCCTGGGTTCCGGGAGAAAGCAAAAACAGCAATTTCTACACCATTGACCTGAAAAATCAAAAAATGGCGATTATTGGGTACAAGGGTGAAAGTATCAATATCGCACCAAACAGCCAGCAGAATATCTCTTCAACGCTGTGGGTTGGCCCTGAGATTCAGGATGAAATGGCTGCAATTGCGCCACACTTGGATCTGACTGTAGATTACGGTTGGTTGTGGTTTATTTCCCAGCCACTGTTCAAGCTGCTGAAATTCCTGCATGAATTCATCGGTAACTGGGGCTTCTCCATCATTGCGATCACCTTTATCGTGCGCGGTATCATGTACCCGCTGACTAAGGCGCAATACACTTCAATGGCGAAAATGCGTCTGTTGCAACCAAAAATCACGGCAATGCGTGAGCGTTTTGGTGATGACCGTCAACGTATGAGTCAGGAAATGATGGCGTTGTACAAAACAGAGAAAGTAAACCCGCTGGGCGGCTGTTTACCTCTGATTATCCAGATGCCAATCTTCCTTGCTCTGTATTACATGTTGATGGGCTCTGTTGAGCTGCGCCATGCACCATTCATTGGTTGGATTAAAGACTTGTCTGCACAGGATCCTTACTACATCCTGCCATTGCTGATGGGTGTGACCATGTTTGTTATCCAGAAACTGTCACCGACTACCGTGACTGATCCGATGCAGCAGAAGATCATGACCTACATGCCGGTTGTGTTCACCGTTTTCTTCCTGTGGTTCCCGTCTGGTCTGGTTCTGTACTACATCGTGAGTAACTTGGTGACTATTATCCAGCAGCAGGTTATTTTCCGCAGTCTGGAAAAACGTGGCTTGCATACCCGCGAAAAGCGTGAAAAGAAAGTCGATCTTAATAAAAAGTAAGTCTTTCAAAATCATAAATAACGAAGGCGGTCATTGGCCGCCTTTGTTATTTTAATGCATTGGTAAAATTTCAGTTCATAGATCAAAAGAGAGAATTTCATGAATACCACCGATACGATAGTCGCTCAGGCCACCCCTCCGGGACGAGGCGGTGTAGGCATTCTGCGTATTTCTGGCCGCAAGGCGGCGGAAGTCGCTGAGGTGGTATTGGGAAAACTTCCAAAACCCCGTTATGCGGATTATCTGCCTTTCCGGGATATGTATGGCTCTGTACTTGATCAAGGTATCGCACTGTACTTCCCTGGCCCCAACTCTTTTACGGGGGAAGATGTTCTGGAACTTCAAGGGCACGGCGGGCCAGTCATTCTTGATTTGCTACTGAAGCGCATTTTGGCAATTTCCGGTGTTCGCATCGCCAATCCGGGGGAGTTTTCGGAACGTGCATTTCTGAACGATAAACTCGATTTGGCACAAGCAGAAGCCATTGCGGATTTGATTGACGCCAGCTCTGAACAGGCGGCCCGTTCTGCAATGAATTCCTTGCAAGGCGCATTTTCCCATCAGGTTCATCAGATGGTGGAAGAGCTGACTAACTTACGTATTTACGTTGAAGCTGCGATTGATTTTCCCGATGAAGAAATTGATTTTCTTTCCGACGGCAAGATAGAAGCCAAACTGGATGAAGTGATTGCTGAGCTGGAACAGGTGCGTTCACAGGCACGTCAGGGCAGCTTGCTGCGTGAAGGAATGAAAGTCGTGATTGCCGGACGTCCGAATGCCGGCAAATCCAGCCTGCTCAATGCATTGGCAGGCCGTGAAGCTGCAATTGTCACTGATATCGCCGGCACAACGCGCGATGTTTTGCGTGAACACATCCATATCGATGGCATGCCGTTGCATGTGATTGATACGGCGGGTTTGCGCGAGGCCAGCGACGAAGTGGAACGCATCGGTATTGAGCGGGCATGGCAGGAAATTGAACAAGCGGATCGGGTTCTGTTTATGGTAGACAGTACGACAACTGATGCGACTGAACCTGCACAAATCTGGCCTGAATTTATGGCGAAGTTGCCGGAATCCCTGCCGGTGACGGTTATCCGCAATAAAACTGATATGACCGGCGAAGACACGGGCGTTTCAGAAATCAGCGGGCACACATTAATTCGCCTCTCCGCCCGTGACGGGAAAGGCGTTGATTTGCTGCGCGATCATCTAAAAGAAGCTATGGGTTTCAACAGCAATACTGAAGGTGGTTTTCTGGCGCGCCGCCGTCATTTGCAGGCGCTGAATACGGCAGCAGAACATTTGCAGGAAGGCCACCAGCAATTGGTCTTTGCCCGTTCAGGAGAATTGCTGGCAGAAGAGCTGCGTCTTGCTCAGCAAGTATTGAGCGAAATCACGGGGGAATTTACCTCAGATGATTTGCTTGGGCGGATTTTCTCGAGTTTTTGTATCGGGAAGTGAAATGGCTCATTAATCAGAGAAACGTGGTAAAACCCTTCAAAACATATCAAAGTAATTTTTTGTTTTTGATGGAAATTCCGGCGTTGCCCAACGCCGCGGCGATAGTACCCCAGGTATTAAGCGGCTGGGCGTCCTCATCCAGGGCCTCCTTGTGTAAAACCAGCGCGTTCCCTTAGTGATATTTATACATAGGTCGATCGCGATGGATGTGTTCTATAAGATTGGAAAAGTCCTTGGGAGTACCCATGGACAGTTTCAAAAGAATTAACCCGCCGCTTGCAAAGGTACTTGTTTCAGGCGACTTAGCGCCAACTCTAGCTTCGGTAGATCAAACAATTTTAGCTTGCGTTGAGCCCATTTATCTCCAGCAGGCCAATGGCGTATACCATCGAGTAAGGATTCTGCATCGGGAGATACATGCTCCTGAAATAGTAGCCAATCTACAGTAGACAGTAGTTCTATCCCGTAAGGAGACTCAAAACCGTCAATTAACTCAGCAGTTTTTTCCAACGCGGGGAGGTAGGCTTTCGCTTCAGACTTTAAGTACAAAGCAATCTTGTCGCGCTTGGTATCATTAAACCAAATCACATCTAGAGGGCCGCAATCGCTAATGCGTTTTTCACTCTTTAGATAGCTTCCATCCAATCCATCTAATAAATGACGTAGCCTATCTGCGTAAGGGCCATAGTTATTAGCTACGAATTTAAGATTCAATGGATTTTTTAGCCCCTCAGTCTCAATCACGCGTTCTAGGAACCATGCAAGTTTCTGAATTTCTAATAAGCTACATTCCATTCCCAACACCCAGTAACGACGCACCAGCTCTGCAATCAAAGCGCGTGCAGGGGTTAGCTTTTCCATGCCTTTTGGTTTAGCCACATTCTGATATTTTGCTGTCGGCTCATAAACAATGATTTCTACATTTTCAAGATCGCCTAGTATTTGGGTGATATGTGGTTTTACCTCATCCCAGTTAAGACCACCATTACCGGCTCCCAATGGAGGTATAGCGATGGAATGTACGTTATTTTTCTCAATAAAAGAGCGAAGATCTACCAATCCATCTATAACCCATTGCATTTGTGACTTAGCCCGCCAATGTTGTTTTGTAGGGAAGTTAACAATCCAACGAGGCCCCATTAGTTCACCAGTATCGGTAACAAACATCTTTCCAGTCTTAACTTCTTTTTCTTTACATGCTTTGGCATAAGCAGCCATATTGGCTGGAAAACGTTCTTTAAACATCAACGCAATTCCTTTACCCATAACTCCAACTGTATTAACTGTGTTAACCAGAGCTTCTACGTTAGCTTCCAACAGGTTACCTTGTGTAAATTTTATCATCGTCAGCCTCCTTAAAAGTACCAACCGGGTATACAATGTATATCCAGTTTGACTCCTAGCCCATTGGCTTGTTCTTGTAATTCCTGTTGCACATTCTGTGTGTAGCATACTGCACCCAGCAATGCATTAATTGGCATATGCCTATGGATTAAAGCTTCTGCTTGATAACGTTCCACCTTTTCAGGGGCGTCCGGATCGCGCTGAAAATTGCGCTGTTGCAACAGTGCCCAATCAATAGCCGTTAAATCAGCTAGATTGTTGTAATAATTTGTAGTTACTGGGTACGCATGGCGGTCGGTAAATACAAACGGCAATCCGATTTCTGCAACTCGATACATGCTAGAAACCAGAATAACTATATCGGTATTAGATACCTTTTTTACCCCACCGCGCCCCGTATAAATATTGTACATCATGGGAGAAAATGGAGTGAAATAAAAAGGAACATAATCATTAAGTACACCTTGCGGCGGAAGAGGTACAGTTCGATGACCACGACGATTTATTAAATCCTCATTCCCAATAGTCATCCAATTTTGAGAACGCACTGCACCGTTTCCAGCATGTAATCCATTGGCTAGAATCCAAGGAATATTTTGGCGATGTGTAATTCGCCAAATGAGTGCTTTTTCCGGATTAAGATTCGTATATGCCATTAACTGAACATTCCTCTGTTGACATTAACGTCAACTGATTTTCCATTCAGTTTTCTCACAACAGCTCTCTCAATAGTCGTTGTAGGAACATAGATCATAAAGAACTTTGATATATCGACAATATTAGGGGACAAGCACTCCGCCATACAAATGCTCTTACAATCTGGATCGTGGTAATCACGCTTATTCATTGCGTCCCAATCAATTAACCCGAAACCTTCATTATAGTCATAAAGTCTAACAGCAGCGTTAGCTAGCGGATGCCTAGGAATCACCTTCCAGTTTCCTGTTTTAGCTATTTCTCGTCTGACTGTAATTAAAACAAAGTCTTCATCCGGTCTATCTTTTTGAACACGGCCATCAAAAGGGTTTCTTGAAAACCAATGAAAAGGCACGTAGTTTTCGAGCTCATGTCCCTTACGACTGCCGATTATTTCCTGATCAGCAACATCATGAAATTCTCTCAATGTTGCCCTAGGCTTTAACCCATCCTTAAATATAGAGCTGACATTGTTCAAGCTTGTAAGGTGATAAAGTCACTTTTGAGTTTTTATATCAGCCATATTTTGTTTCCCTTCAATTATTGTAGTGGCTTCGCTCTATTCTCAGTGATACGACTTGGGCGAGCTGCACCTGCATACTTATAAATGGTTGCCCGAGACACACCATAACGCTTAGCAACATCAGTAACTTGTATATCAGGGTCACGCAGAAGTGTCTTAATTTCCTTTACTTGCTTTTCATCCAGGGAAGGTTTCCTTCCTCCTTTACGACCACGTGCACGAGCAGCAGCTAATCCAGCGTGCGTCCACTCTCGGATAAGGTTCCGCTCAAATTCGGCTAAAGCAGAGAATAGGTGAAAAGTTAATTTACCTGTTGCACTGCCTGTGTCTATACGCTCCGTAAGGCTCTCGAAACCTATACCGAGCTGCTCCAATTCACCAACAATCCTTACCAAATCTGATAATGACCTACCCAAACGGTCGAGCCGCCAAACGATTAGGGTATCTCCTTGCCCCAGCGCCCGAAGGCAGTACTCCAGAACAGTACGATCCGCAGACTTCCCGCTAACCTTTTCTTCGTAAATATCAACACAACCAGCTCTGCTTAAAGCATCTCGCTGTAGGTCTAGTCGCTGGTCATCCGTAGATACACGGGCGTATCCAAGCCGCTTTCCCATACCTTGACCAGACGTAGATAAATAGACGGGTATTTTTACACAACATCAGGTTGTTAGCTCGAGATTTCATCAACCAATTAATGTGTTTATCAAACGGTGGTTTTCTGGACACGCGAACGCCGCTCAGGAAGGGCTGAAAGATTTCGTTTGGGTGGATCGAGAGACGGGGTTAGAATGAGGGATATTGATAAATCAATGGGTTACGAGGGTGGCATCAATCGTTTTTGATCCCTATTTGCCCCTAAAAATAGTAACTAATTGAAAATAAAATAAATTTTACATTCTGTATCGGGAAGTAATTTACCGTCGAATCCCACTATTCCATTCCTCATCTTTCAAGTTGCTGCCTTATTAGCAGTAGCTTGAAGTTTAGAGTTGCTGCCCGCAATGAAACACTCGTACCCTTTTTATCCGGTGTTTGCGCATTTCTCTGAGACATTTTAATCCGCTTTATTCAACATAAACTCAAGCAATAGAGTCACTTCTGGTGCCATATCCGCAGGTTTGGCGCCAACTGAATTGGCATTATTGATAGCATCAAGTGCGGCACTATCTAATGCGCTGTTGCCGGAGGAGTTGACGATTCTGGCGGCGGCTAATGTGCCGTCGTTGAGTAGGGTAAACGTGACGGTGACGATACCCTGCTGTTTCATCCTTTTTGCTTTGCGGGGGTATTTCTTATGCCGCTCGATTTCTTGCCGTAATCTTGCATTATAATTATCCACCTCGCTATTCCCTTGCCCAACCAAAGGCTGTGACGTTGTTGCCCGGCTCATGCTGCCTTGTGAATTAACCTGATCACTGCCGTTGGCCTCTTGCTCTGTGTGATTGTTTTTTTGTCTCTGTTGTGATGGCGCGAGTTTCTTTTCTGCCATTTCCTGCGGCTTTCTGCGTTTTTTGGGTTTATTGGATTCTTGCTGTTTTTCCACTTTCGTTTCAGAAGGAACGGCTTTATTTAATGCAATTTCAGGTTTTGTCGGTGATTCAGGAACAGACAAAAGTGTTGAAGGCGGAGGGATAGGCTCTGGCTCACTTGCCCATGATGAAGCTGAAACCATGGTAATCGATAGCCCCGTCGCATGGGTGCTGTTGTTGATATGATGGGCGGAGTCATCGTATGAAGCATGTCGGTTAAACAGCCATATCAGGCTGATATGCAATAAAACGGCAATCAGAATACTTACCAGCATGCCTTTTTTTGGCATGCCCGGAAAATGGATTGACGGATTGTCTGATATGGCTGCGTTGATCATCGTTATCCCTTAAAACTGACTCGTCAAACTGAGCTTAAAGGTTCTGCCCGGCGCCGGCATCATCGAACGTGTCAGGGGGTCAAGATAGTAGCGGTTGGTTAAGTTTGTGCCGACTAACTCCATCGATATCGCTGGGGTGATTTGGTAGCTGATATAGGCATCAACCGTAAATACCGGGTTCCAGCGCATTGGGTTGTTGGACTGGCCTTTATAAACATCCGGCAAGGCATTCATCAGCCATTTCTCATCTTGGTTTTCTGCTTTGCTGTGGTAAAGCATGCGGCTGCCCAACTCCAGTTTTTCATCAAGCAGACGTCCGCCGACAGTCAGGTTGGCAGAATATTGAGGCTGGATTGCTGTGCGCAAATAACCGCCCGGAAAACCGCCATCAATACATTCAGGGATAGCATAACGATTTTGGGAATCCATTCTTAAGGTGGAGTTCTTGTCACACACCTTGTTTTTCATGTTGTAGGTTAACCCCATATCGGTAAAGAAACTGCCGTTGTCATAACGCGCCTGTAATTCCAGACCGGCCAGCTTCTGTTTATCCAATTGAGCGAACTTATAAGTGTTATCCCGATCGAATACATTTTCAATTACGGTGTTGTAGTAAGAAAATTTGATATCGGCATGACGTTCAGCACCCACTAATTGGCTAAAGTCATAAACAAAGCCGACTTCTGCGTTTTTTGCCCGTTCAGGTTTGAATTGCTGCCCTGAGTGGTTACCTAAAGAGCCGGAAAAGCCGACGGTGTCAGCAAAAAGGCTGGGCATTCTTATCGCTTTGACATAACGGGCATAGAGCCGGAGGTCATCGGTCACATAAGCCGTTGCCGAGAATGAAGGGGCCCAAGCATGATCTTTACGTCTGGCAGCCGGTTCCCAAGGGTCATCAACTTCAGGGCCGGGTATGCCGTTTGCATCAACACTGGAGCCTGATCCGTATTCATATTTATAGCCTTCCTTGCCACTTATTGGATCGATAACCTTTTCATTCATATCCAATTGGCCGTTGAAATAAGGGTTATTGCGTTCATTGAGTAGGCCAGTTTTAGAATTGTAACGCCATTCGAATTCTTCACTAATCATCTGGCGCTTTTGGCCGTCACGTGAAGAAATACTTGTTGTGCTGATAGTTGGATATTCAGCATTGAGTCTTTTCATAAACACTAGCCTTTCTGCGCCGCGCATTTTTGAAATATTACTGGATTTTATAAACTCTGCCCTTTTTTGTATCATCTCAGCTTCTTTCTCGGTCAATGTCCGCAAATAACTCATTTGATGCCCGATAGTTTCCCGCTGTTTTTGATAGCGCCAATCTTTTGCTGCACGTCTTTCATTCAGCACATCATCCTGAGACCAGTAGGAAACACGTTTGGCTCCGGCTTTCAGTTCCAGCCACGAAGTTGGCCGCCAGTCAAAATTAAAAGCGAGATTGATTTCCTGACGTTGTCCTTTTCGTGAGGGTGACTGGAAGAAATACATATTGGTGGAGCTATAGTCATCATTGGAATCAAGACGTTCCCGTTGGAAATTGCCTATCAAAGTCAGGTCCAAGCGGTGATGCAGGGTAAATTTGTTGGAGATATCGACACCCCAGCGGTTGTTTTGGGAATTGGTCACGGAAGAATTGATCAATGTACCATCGATATAAGGGTTTCTGTCTTTGACGCCATTTTCCCAAGACCAATCCCTATCAACGGGCGTGCGTGGGTATCCTCCGGCAGTATTGGTATTGCTGGTGGTGCGGGTTGTCCACAGATTCATGTCTAAATCAGCATAAGGGTTATCGGCAGGTTGCCATTTATAATGCAGATTGGCGGCTTGCTGGTGGACATTCGCCAGCGGCCATTGGAGAACTTTATTGCTGGCAGGATCAACCGACCCTAAGCGTGATGGCATAATATCGCCGAAATCCATATGGGTATTGCGGAAGCCTAGCAACAATGCCTGATCATCGGTAAAACGCCAGCTGTTTTTGATTAGCAAGGAACGCATTTCATTGGAGGTATTCGGTACTTCATTGCCGGGGCGATAGATACGGGCAGCAAATGGCAGGTACGGATCCAGCGTTGTTTTTACGCCTTTCATCAATTCTCTGTCGGCTTCTGTGATGGATTCTTCATAACGATGGGCTCCCCCTTTTCCAGCAAAATAGTTACCCTGGCGGCGGTAAGCATAAGCCACCATCAAATCAAAATATTCCTGTCGTGTGCCCACAGCAAAGCGGAAAGCATTATCTTTGAAGCCAAACAGTTTATTGTCTTTTGATGAATGAGGAGTGACCTGTAAAGCCGGATCAGTTTCGATGCCATTTTGGGTAAAGTTCGGAATATCACGGTAGTCCTGTCCCAATGACAGGGAAGGCGTACGCTCCCTCACTGAATTGCTGCTGGTTTCCAGTTTGGTGTTAATGCCGAAGGTTTCTCCTTTTGGTACCACATCATCGATCCCCAACGTTTTGATGGCGACAGCACCGCCGACGGAACCTTTGATGTTGCGGTTAAGGGAAGGCCCCTTTTCAATTTCAATACTACTGATTAAGTTGGGGTCAATGTAGTTGCGGTTATTGGCACCATTGTAACCACGCCCTACGGTAATCGCTTGTTCCGTGCCATCAATGGTGACAGGAATGCGCCCTTGTCCCTGAACACCACGGATATTGATATCCAACGCGCCACTATTGCGGGCGTCACCGCTGTATACGCCAACGGCCCCTTTAATTAAATCGGCGGGAGAGGAGCCTTTGTAGCGTTCGATCTCTTTTTTGCCGATATAAATATTGGAAATATCTTTGTCATAGACGGCATCATACCCAGCCTCATCTTTATCGCTGGTATCGGTGATACTAATTTTGCCTAAATCGGTTTTTCCGTTTGAGGATGCGGCGGCCGATTTGGATTCGGCAAATGCGGGAGATGCCGTCAGCGAAAGTGCCAGTGACAATGCCATTGTGATGGGAGTGAGTTGTGTTTTAACGTGGTATGCCATTGTTATCCCTGCCTCGATTTTCGTTATCATCACGCAAATAAAAAATAATAAGTTTTTGATTAAAAATACTTTTCCAACCGTATCAGCACTTCATTCTTGTTATAGCCGTATAGCCAATTCACATTGCTGTGATTGCGTCGGTGGCGGAAAGTAAGGGAAGGCGTCATGCCCAGTATTTCAGCAGCGGGCACCTTGATAACCGCTGTATAAATCTGTTCAGTATCCTGCCGTGTGGTGTTTAGCATGGGGTGAAACGCGCCGAAGCGGCGTTCTTTCAGGGCGGCAGACAGTGAGCCATTGATACCGGAATAAAGCTCTCCGGCGATCCCTGCTCGAATACCCCATTGTTGGTAGCTATCTACAGAATCATGATCGTTGTGCCGGTATAGCCAGTCACCGCCCCCAAACAGGACAAAATTTCTATTAATGGCATGGGATAACGTGAGATAGGTTGACGATAATTCACCATCTTTTCTGCGGTAACGCTGTTTTTGATGTCGCAGTTGTTTATGTTCCAGCTCAAGATTTATGGCTGTCTTATTGGTCAATGCCCATCGCCATTCTGTTTTTGCGCCGATGGCTCGATAGCTGATGTCATCCGTGCGCTGTTTATATTCAAACAGCGGGCCGAAGGAGAAATCGTGATTTCTGTTTTTAAAGCTATATCCACTGACCAGCTGGAAAGTGTTCTCGTTTTCATCGTGGTAATTACGGTAGTTTTCGCCATAAATCAGGCCCCGGCCAAAAATACCGTGATGGCCAGAAAGCTGGTAACGTCGACTTAAGGTGGCATCGTAAGACATGCCCCACGCTTTCACGGCCTTGGGAGCTTGCATATACCTGCCCATAAAGTAAGTGGGACCATAATCAGAAGACATATTGACGTTATCGTTATAGGCATAGCCTGCTGAAAAAGAACCGCGCCAGCCAGTTCTCAGGTCTATTGCTTCCAGATAGCTGTTAATATTTTTCAAGACAGCAGCGGGTAGCGGTTGTTTCTCATTTGATCCAGCAACATTCAGTTTCGTAAATAGTTGTTCAGCTTCCCGGTTCTTTTGATCTTCAAAATAGATACGGGCCAAATCCAGCTCGATACGGGGAAAATCGGGTTGTTGTTGCAGGATTTGTTGGTAGTGATAGGCGGCAAGATCTAAGTCTCCGTCAAGGCGTGCCAATCCTCCTTGGGCGAAATTTACCAGCATGGCATCATGTTCCGGTAATTTTTGATAAGCAGCAAGAAAGCGCCTGACGTCTGACCATTGTTGGTGATTAATGGCGAGGAATAGCGCTTGGCCGATGTCATTGATATTGTTTTCGACCTGAAAAGTTTGCCCGTTAATTACAATAAATGATGGATTGTTTTCAATAAAAATGGGGTCTGGTGTGATGAGATTGGATTCATTTTCCTGTTGGTTATGTTGAGCCTCCTGCCAGATTTTGCGTGGGGTATCTTCATCGGCATCAACGGGCAGGGAAAGGCACAGGGTTATCAATGCCGCTAATAATTTTGGCGTTATTCTGTTGTCAGACATCGGAAAACCAACTTACAAAGCTCACGTTATTAGAAATAAAAACAGAGAACAGCGCCAAAAATGGCACTGTTCTCTTCTCTGAAAAATCAGTGATTACTGTTTAGAACCACCGAAAGCGGTATCCTTGGAGCTGTCATCTTCAAATTTGACATAGCCAGCCAGGCTGGCAGCACTGTCGCCAAAGAAATGACCATTGGTTTTCCCGACTAAATTATCAGTTATGGCAGCACCGTCGAAGCTGGCATCAGCACCGATTTTCGCGCTAACATCTATCGACATCGCGGTATTTTCCAGAGAACCTATCAGAGTTTTGTCACCAAAATCTGCGGTAAATGTACCGGACAGGGCATTGTCACCGCTATATTGGTTGATACCCTTTACTGCGTAAGTCGCTGTACCGTCGGTTGGGATATTGGTGGTAACATCCTTGCCTGCATAATAAACAGTATGGGTGCTATCCGATGCCTGACCTGTCTGAGACCACTCACCAAAATACACATCTGCATTGGCAACTTTGCTGAAATGGAATACGCCCATTCCGCCGTGAGTTCCGGGTGCTCCTGCCATTGAGATATTATGGACACCATTGCTGTCAGCAGGTGCCATGCGCGTCAAGCCAGCAAAGCCAGTGATTTTACCGCCGTAAACCGAGCTGATACCAATACCGGGTTCGCCGCCTTTGCCACCATGTGGGCCTGAACCCGGTTGGGTTGCGCCAACCTTAATATATGACGGAGAGCTTATTTGGCTCTGACCAAATCCAACTTCTGCCTGAGCTTGTGCCATAAATCCCAACGCCCCTAAAGCGGCGACTAATACGTTTAACTTTTTCATCATTATCCTCGTTTGGAATGGGGGATCCCTTATTACCCAGTCTTAAAAACGGCCTGATTTATTGCGCGGAAAAAAAGTACATTGTTTAAATGATAATGTAAATGATAATTATTACTATTTGAGGATTTATTTGTCGGTGAGGAATGAAAATTTATTTATAATAGATTGATTTATAATTATTTTTTGTTTTTTCTAAAATAGATAAATAATCTACTTTTTTGCAAGAAATGTGATGCAAGTAGATTTAATGACCTAATGTTATTGTGCTATTAATAACGTAGTTTAGTAATTAAAATATCTTCGTTAATTAAGGTGATAATTCACTCTATTATTCATTAAATGAATTTATAAAAAATAATTTAACAATTTTAATTAAAAGCCTTTGTTTCTGCTTTTATATAACTAATCAATTTTTATAATTATATTTAATATCTATTTTCTCTTTTCCGAAATAACGCAAAAATAGGGTGGATGAGGAGTGTCATTTATTTGCTATACACTTCGTCTTTCAAACTGCCTCTTTGTTGGCTGTGCTCGCTCATCCCGGTCACCGTTTTTATAAATATACGGTTATCTATGCTCTCGGGGATGCTCTCTCTTGCCGCCGCGATGCAATTTGAAATCCATTGCGTATAAATTATTAGTCATTTTAATTCATTGGCTTAACTAAAAATTTAGCTGAACAAGTAAGGATAAAAGGGGGAGAAATACTGTGGAAGCAAAGATCATCATTCAATCAGCAGAAGAAAGACCCGATCTTGATGGGGCTATCGGCAATCTTATCGGCAGCCATTGGCCGCTATTTATGAATTACGATTCGATGGCAGAACAGCACTGGGATAAGCTCTATGAACCTGAATTCCGCCAGTTTCAGAAGTTCGCTATCTTGCAACAAGGTGGTGAGGAACGTCTGATTGGACTACTTAATTCGATCCCCTTTCCCTGGGGGAATCATTCATGGGATCAATTGCCTGATGAGGGATGGGACGCAGTATTGCATGCGGGAGGGGAAGCGAAAGGCAAGCAGAAAGCCAACATGTTGTCAGCATTATCCGTGACGGTTGACCCTGAATTTCGCGGGAAAAATGTCCCTGCTTTATTAATCAGCAGTGTAAAGAAAACAGCCCGTGATGCGGGATTGGAAGGGCTGGTGGTTCCGGTCAGGCCGAGTTTGAAAAGCAAATATCCTTTGCAAGATTTTGTTGAATACTGCGGCTGGAAGAATGAAAAAGGTGAGCCATTTGATCCGTGGATCCGTACTCATTGGCGTTTAGGCGCAAAAATCATCAAGCCTGCGCTTCGTTCGATGGATATTTATGGCACAGTGGAGCAGTGGCAGGAGTGGACTGGCATGCAGTTTCCACAAAGCGGGGAATACGTTATTCCGGGCGGTTTGGTTCCGCTGGTGGTGGATGTTGAGAAACAGATGGCTTATTACATTGAACCTAATTTGTGGATGTATCATAGCCTTGATTAATTTGTTCAATGTTCTGTATAAGCAAATCAATTCTCCGCCTTTCAGGTTGTAGTCTCGTTGGCTGCAACTTGAAGCCCATAGGGCATTGGCTAAAAATGTTTTTCCAATTGTATCTGTACTTCGTTTTTATCATAGCTGTGCAACCAGCCTACATTGCTGCGGTTGCGTTGATGGCGGAAAGTAAGGGAAGGTGTTATTCCCGCTATCTGAGCGGCAGGAAATTTAATACAAGCAGTATAAATTTGTTCATTATCTTGGCGACTGATTTGCAATGACGTAGAGTCGGATCCGAAGCGTAATTGATTTAGAGTGACGAACAGTGAAGCTGTGATGCCCGGATAGAGTTGCCCGGCTATTCCCGCATTGACTCCCCATTGCTGATAGCGTTCTGGAGGAGATGGATTGTTGCGATAGACCCAAAGTCCCCCGCCAAACAGAATAAATTTGTCATTGATGGCATGGGACAGGCTGAAATAGGATGAGGACAGTTCACTGTTTTTAAAATGTAATGCTTGCTTATAGTTTAGCTTTTTATGTTCAAGTTCAACGTAGAGAGAGTCTTGAGCGGAAATATCCCATTTCCATTTCATGTTAGCGCCGATGGCATAATAACTTTGATTGTCTGAGTCATAATGATATTCAAACAGAGGGCCGAAGGATAAATCATGGGTTCTGTTTCTATAATAATATCCTCCAGCCAGCAGGAGTGAGTTTTCATTTTTATCATGGTAATGGAGATAATTCTCACCATAAATCGAACCCTTCCCAAAAATACCGTGATGGCCGACTAATTGATTACGTCGGTTTAAGGTAACGTTATATGTATTCTCCCAATCTTTGATCTTTTTTTGCGCGGTCACTTTCTTCAAGCACTGATCTTCTTTTATGGCAAACAAGCAGGTGCTCTGCCCTGAAGATGTATTGATATTATCGTTATAGGTATAACCGAGTGAGAGTGAAGTGTGCCAGCCACTTCTTCGGGCGATTGCTGTTTGGTAGCGGTGGATGTTTTGCAAAACTATTTCGGGTAATGGACGTTGTTTACTTAATTTATCGAAGAGTTGCTTGGCTTCCCGGTTTTTTTGATCTTCAAAATAAACGCGAGCCAGCTCTAGTCTGATACGTGTGGATTGCGGTTTTTGCCGCAGAATTTTTTGGTAATAAAAAGCAGCCAGCGTCAGATTTCCTTCAAAGCGAGCTAATCCACCTTGAGCAAAATTGGCGAGTAATGGGTTGTATCCAGGTATGTTTTGATAAACCGCCAGAAGGCGACTGACTTCCCCCCATTGTTGATGATTAATGGCAAGAAACAGTGCTTGGGCGATGTTTTTGAGATGGTTTTTTTGTTGATTGACATGGGCGGGTTGCCAAATTTTATCGTCAATATTTTCATTGGCATAAGCTGTTGCTAAACAGAGAAAAGTTAATAGTGTGATGAATAATCCCTGAATTTTTTTCTCAGTTATTTTTTGGCTAATCATAGAAAAACCTACTTACCAAGTTCACATAATTGGAGATGAATTGCGATAGAAAACGCGAACAAACAGGGAAAATAAGATGAACGAAGAAGACAGTGTTAAGCGCAACACTGCCTTCTGGAAAAGTGGTCATGGCTGTTTATTTTTTAGTTCCGCCGAAAGCAGTATCCTTGGATCTGTCACTATCAAATTTGGTATATCCAGCCAAATTGTCAGCCGAGTCGCCGAAGAATTTTCCGTCGGTGACTCCATTGATATTACCGTTGGCGGTGGCTGTGCCTGAGAATCCAGCATCATCATTGATATTGGCATCAATATTTATACTTAATGACTGGTTTTTCAGTGAACCATCCATTTTTCTGGTATCAAAGTTTGCATTGAATTCGCCGGAGAGGAGATTGGTATGGTCATATTGGTTAAGACCTATTACCGAATAAGTGGCAGAGCCATTACTTGGCATATTGGTTGTAACGTTTTCACCTTCATAAAAAACAGTATGGGTGGGGTCTGATTTATTGGGTTTATTTTGGGACCATTCTCCGAAATAAATATCTGTTCCGGGAATCTGATCGATGTCGATAATGTTGCCATCACCGTTGTCGTAACGATAAATGTCATTATTATCTCTTGTTGCGAATGATTTCAGGGTAGAGGCAGGGTAAATATCATCTCCCAGAGAACTTAACCCAAGGCCGGGTTCACCATCCGCTTCTCCGATTAGTAGATGTGGAGTCGATTCTTGTTGGTTTATACCATATCCGAACTTTGCTTGGGCTTGGGTTATTAACCCTAGCGTGCCTAATATCACAATGAATATATTGATCTTTTTCATTATCTTCCTCACTAAAATATAAAACATAAGGAATTTATTATTGTCCTTTATAAAAATGCCCTAAATTTTCATAGTCCTTAACTTCAATCTTTAATTTCCGATATCGAAACAGCGCATTCAGTCCATGTTGGGAAAGTACACCCAGTAAATGTTTGTGTAAATTAAATGTTAAATCTTGTTGCTATTTTGTTTATTGCTTGCTGCTTGAGGGAGATGAAGTGGTCGGCAAATATGCGGTTATTTTTGATTGTTGAGGATGAAAAAGTGCTGTATCGCCTTAATCAGTCTACTAATCTTTGAGGATAGGTATACACTGTTGCCCGCCCAGGTTTACAAAATCCAACCAACGTCAGATTGCATTTCTGAGCAACTTCAATGGCAAGTGAGGTGGCGGCAGAAACGGCAAACAAAATTTCCACACCACAATGGGCTGATTTTTGCACCATTTCGTAACTGGCACGGCTGGATACTAACACAGCTCCTTGTTGCCATCCTGTTTTTGCCCGCATTCCCAGCAGTTTGTCCAGCGCAACATGGCGGCCTATATCTTCGCAACCGCCCAACATTTTTCCTTCTGGATCAACCCAGCCTGCGGCATGTGTGCAGCCGGTGAGTGTTCCGATTTCCTGCACGCGGGACAATTGAGACAGTGCAGTGTCAAGATAAGAGAGTGAGAATGTCTGGGTGAAAGGCAGGGGCGAAAGTGGCTGAAAGACTTCGGCCAGTTGTTCTGTACCGCAGATGCCGCAGCCGGTTCTGCCAGCCATACTGCGGCGGCGCTCTTTCAGGGCAACAAAACGACGGCTGGATAGTTCAATATGCAGTTCAATTCCGCCGTGACAACCGATGACTGAATCAATGCCCCGGATCTCCTGCAAAGATGTGATTATCCCTTCTGATAAGGAAAATCCGATGGCGAAATGCTCCAGATCTTTGGGGCTGGCCATCATGACCACATGAGAAATTCCGTTATATACCAATGCGATGGGAACTTCTTCTGCTACCCAATCCAATTTGGAGCTGTTAAGGTGATTTTTTTGTTTCACATTGAAACGGAAAGCGCCATTGGTTCCTTCAATGGTTAATTCATTGCCTGGCTTTGTATCATCCATTAGTGAATTCTCCGGCGGATTAATTCATAATACCGTTTGTGTGGATATACCTGATGTTTTTCAAGCTGCATTTTTGTTGTTGGCCGCACTTGTTTACCCCGGTCACCGTTTTTATCAGTATAAATAGACGGTTATCTATGCTCCCGGAGACCACTCCTTTGCCGCCTTGATGCAATTCGAAATCCATCGGTCTATTAGGGTATCAACCCACGCAACGATTCTGGAACCACACAATGGACAATGTTTATAACAGATGGCGTTGAAAATCAAAAAAACCTTCATCAAATGACTATCAGGCGATGCAGGGATAAAAAACGAACACCTCTGCGGGTTCTCTATTGGAGGGTGTGAAATGAGCAATGTGAGTGAGGAGTTTCCCCATGCAAGTCAGCAGAAGGCAGTTCTTTAAGATCTGCGCTGGCGGTATGGCGGGTACGACGGCTGCTGCTCTGGGGTTTGCCCCAGCTGCCGCAATCGCACAAACACGTAATTACAAATTGCTGCGTGCGCGTGAAACCAGAAATACCTGTACGTACTGCTCTGTCGGCTGTGGATTGTTGATGTACAGCCTTGGCGATGGCGCCAAAAATGCCAAATCCACTATTTTCCACATTGAAGGTGATCCGGATCATCCTGTAAACCGGGGTGCCTTATGTCCTAAGGGAGCAGGTTTAGTTGATTTTGTTCACAGCAAAAATCGCCTGCATTATCCAGAATATCGCGCCCCAGGCTCCAATCAGTGGCAGCGCATAAGCTGGAATGAAGCCTTTGAGCGTATCGCAAGGTTGATGAAACAAGACCGCGATGCCAATTTCATTGAAACCAACCAAGATGGTGTTACGGTCAACCGCTGGCTGACTACGGGGATGTTGTGTGCCTCCGCCGCCAGTAATGAAACCGGTTTCTTATCGCAAAAATTTAGTCGCGCTCTCGGCATGCTTGCCGTAGACAACCAGGCGCGTGTCTGACACGGACCAACGGTAGCAAGTCTTGCTCCAACATTTGGTCGCGGTGCGATGACCAACCACTGGGTGGATATTAAGAACGCGGATCTGATCGTCGTGATGGGCGGAAATGCTGCTGAGGCACATCCGGTTGGCTTTCGCTGGGCGATGGAAGCCAAAATTCACAACAATGCCAGACTTATCGTTATTGACCCACGCTTTACCCGTACGGCCGCCGTGGCGGACTTTTACACGCCTATTCGTTCCGGTACGGATATTACTTTCCTGTCAGGTGTGATCCTCTACCTGCTGACCCATGAAAAGATTAACCGTGAATACGTTGAGGCTTATACCAACGCCAGCTTGATTGTACGGGAAGATTTCTCGTTCGATGATGGTTTGTTCAGTGGTTATGATGCGGAAAACCGCAAGTACGATAAAACCTCATGGAATTATGAACTGGATGAGGATGGTTTTGCCAAACGCGATAAAACGCTGACCCATCCCCGTTGTGTCTGGAATTTGCTGAAAACTCACGTCAGTCGCTATACGCCGGAAGTTGTCGCGGATATTTGTGGTACACCGAAGGAAGATTTCCTCAAGGTGTGTGAATATCTCGCCGAGACCAGCGCGAAAGATAGAACGGCCTCGTTCTTGTATGCATTGGGCTGGACGCAGCACTCCGTTGGCGCACAAAATATCCGCACCATGGCGATGATCCAATTGTTGCTTGGCAATATGGGCATGGCAGGAGGAGGTATTAACGCCCTGCGTGGTCACTCCAATATTCAGGGATTGACGGATTTAGGATTGTTGTCCCAGAGTCTGCCGGGTTATCTCACACTGCCATCAGAAAAACAGCCTGATTTGCAGACCTATTTGCAGGCGAATACGCCAAAATCCACGGTACCGGGGCAGGTGAATTATTGGGGAAATTATCCGAAGTTCTTTGTCAGTCTGATGAAGAGTTTTTATGGAGATAATGCCCGTAAAGAGAATGACTGGGGTTTTGATCTGCTGCCTAAATGGGATAAACCTTACGATGTTCTGCAATATTTCGACATGATGTCGAAAGGGGAAGTGAATGGCTATATTTGCCAGGGCTTCAACCCAATCGCGTCCTTCCCGAACAAGAATAAAGTCGTTGCTGCTTTGTCGAAACTGAAATTCTTGATTACGGTTGATCCACTCAGTACGGAAACCGCCTCGTTCTGGCAGAACCACGGCGAATTCAATGATGTTGATCCTGCCTCCATTCAAACCGAAGTGTTCCGGCTCCCTTGCTGCTGCTTTGCGGAAGAAAATGGCTCGATAGTCAATTCAGCCCGCTGGTTGCAATGGCACTGGAAAGGGGCTGATGCTCCGGGTGAAGCTATTGGTGATGGTGAAATCCTGTCAGGTATTTTCAAGCGGTTGCGTGATTTGTACCGTGAAGAAGGGGGCGCAGTACCAGAGCAAGTCTTGAATATGACCTGGGATTACTTTGACCCCGATGCCCCGACGGCGGAAGAAGTGGCGCAGGAAAACAATGGCCGTGCGTTGGCGGATTTGTTGGATACCAACGGCAATGTGCTGGTGAAAAAAGGTCAACAATTGTCATCCTTTGCACAATTGCGTGATGATGGAACCACAGCCAGCGGCTGCTGGATTTTTGCCGGCAGCTGGACGCCGGAAGGCAACCAAATGGCACGCCGTGATAATGCTGATCCTTCCGGTATCGGCAATACATTGGGCTGGGCTTGGGCATGGCCTTTGAATCGACGGATTCTGTATAACCGTGCATCGGCTGATCCACAAGGTAATCCGTGGGATCCCAAACGTCGGTTAATCGAATGGGATGGCGATAAATGGGCGGGAGTGGATATTCCTGACTACAGCAATGCGGCTCCGGGCACGGATGTCGGGCCATTTATCATGCAGCCGGAAGGGATGGGCCGACTGTTTGCCATCGATAAAATGGCAGAAGGGCCATTCCCTGAACATTATGAGCCATTTGAAACGCCGCTGGGAACGAATCCCTTGCATCCTAATGTGGTTTCCAATCCGGCCGCCCGTGTGTTCAAGAGCGATTTTGAAGCGATGGGCAAGGCAAATAAATTCCCTTATGTGGGTACGACTTACCGCTTGACTGAACACTTCCATTTCTGGACAAAACACGCGTTGCTGAACGCCATTGCCCAGCCAGAGCAGTTTGTGGAAATTGGTGAACGGTTAGCGGCGGAGAAAGGCATCAAGCAGGGCGATACGGTTAAAGTCAGCTCCAATCGTGGTTATATCAAGGCCAAAGCTGTGGTGACAAAGCGTATCCGTACTTTGAATGTCCACGGTCAAGAGGTGGATACCATTGGTATTCCTATTCACTGGGGATTTGAAGGCGCGGCGAAAAAAGGTTTTCTTGCGAATACCCTGACGCCGTTTGTTGGTGATGCCAATACCCAGACGCCAGAATTCAAAGCATTTCTGGTTAATATCGAAAAGGTGTAGGGGAGCAAATTTATGTCATTGCAATCTCAAGACATTATTCGTCGCTCAGCCACCAATTCGTTGACTCCCGCACCACAGGTGCGGGATCACCAGCAAGAAGTGGCAAAATTGATCGACGTAACCACCTGTATCGGCTGTAAAGCGTGTCAGGTGGCCTGTTCAGAATGGAACGATATCCGTGATGAAATCGGGCACAACGTTGGCGTGTATGACAACCCGGCCGATTTAACAGCAAAGTCATGGACAGTAATGCGGTTTTCCGAAGTGGAAGAAAACGGCAAGCTGGAGTGGCTGATCCGTAAAGATGGCTGCATGCACTGTGCTGATCCGGGTTGCCTGAAAGCCTGTCCGGCAGAAGGTGCAATTATTCAGTATGCCAATGGCATTGTTGATTTTCAGTCAGAGCACTGCATTGGCTGTGGTTATTGCATTGCGGGTTGCCCGTTCGATGTGCCGCGCATCAATAAAGAAGACAACCGGGCTTATAAATGTACGTTGTGTGTTGATCGTGTCGGTGTGGGGCAGGAGCCTGCCTGCGTGAAAACCTGCCCGACCGGGGCGATTCATTTCGGCAGCAAGCAGGATATGCAAACACTGGCGGCTGAGCGGGTGCAAGAGCTGAAAGGGCGCGGCTATGACAATGCCGGCCTGTATGATCCCGAAGGTGTCGGCGGCACCCATGTTATGTATGTGCTGCACCACGCCAACAAGCCGCAGCTTTATCACGGCTTGCCGGACAATCCCACCATCAGCCCGACAGTCACGTTCTGGAAAGGTGTTTGGAAGCCATTGGCCGCAATTGGTTTTGCTGCGACTTTTGCCGCTTCCATTTTCCATTATGTGGGCATCGGCCCGAACCGGGTTTCTAAAGAAGAGGAAGAGAGTGCCCTCAAGGATATTGATGCGAACAATGACAATAACGGGGAGGTGAAAAAATGAAAAAACGTAACGATGTCATTATTCGCCATTCTCCCGTTGAACGGGTCAATCATTGGGCGGTTGTGATCTGTTTTCTGTTCACTGCCATCAGCGGATTAGGTTTTTTCTTCCCATCCCTGAACTGGATGATGAATATCTTTGGTACGCCACAGTTTTCTCGAATATTGCATCCCTTTGCGGGTTCGGTGATGTTCTTTCTGTTTGTCTTCATGTTTTTCAGATACTTCAAACATAACATGATAGATAAGGATGACATTGAGTGGGCGAAGAATGTTCACAAAGTGTTGCGTAATGAAGAAGCGGGCGATATCGGGCAGTATAACCTCGGCCAGAAAGGTATTTACTGGTCGGTCAGTGTTTGCCTGCTCCTGCTATTGGCCAGCGGCATTATCATTTGGCGTCCCTATTTTGCGGAATACTTTCCTATCCCGTTAATCCGGCTCGCCTTGCTGGTTCATTCATTGGCAGCGATTGGTTTGATCCTGACCATTATCGTGCACGCTTATGCCGCTTTCTGGGTGAAAGGTTCTGTACGGGCAATGGTTGAAGGCTGGGTTACACGCGGCTGGGCGAAGAAGCACCATCCGCGCTGGTATCGTGAAATCGTGAAGCAAGAGCAACAAAAAGAGAAAGAGTGATTTTTGAGCAGTGGAAACGTGATAATAAAGAGTGATTGGCAGATTTTAATCGTATCAACCGCGAATAAGGTTTATTGTCCGATCATTTCCTACAGTCGTTATCACGCGAGTTGCACCTCTTTGGATAAAACCGGAGGCTTATTTTCCTCCGGTCTTTCAAAATGTGATTAATCACCAAACAACATTTTGAGCCTATCATTAGCCTGCTGTTTATCAAAAGGTTCCAGCTGTTTATCCGGGGACAAGCCAGCCCATTCGAGCATTTCGGCTTCCTCTTCCGTCAGGGATTTATTTTTTCGCAGCTTGAGTAAATTGTTCCAACTCCAGACACCGCCGGAATCTTCAACCGGGCACATGCCATTGCCGGCGATAATTTCAGGCTGGTTAATATCTTTCTCAAGCACTTTTTCTACGGTTATTTGATGAAACCAATTATCACCAAAATCATATTGGTAGTTGAGTTCATCTTCGGTCTCACGCAAAAATATGCCGATAGGCAATTGATCATAATGCTCTTCCGGAATATCCATCCCATTGATTTCAAAACGGAACAAGTGAGCACTTTCCCAACCCATCGCGCCTTGTATCACATAATGCAAGCCTGACAAGGTTATCTGGTTGCTGAGCCGTATCCGGCGCCATACCGGAGGGCTGGCTTCTAATAAACTGACTTTAATCACCAACCCTTGCTCTGGCATGTCCACAGAAGTGGAATCAAGTTCTGCGTTAAATAATTCAAAACTGGCTTCTGCCAATGTATCGAATAACGCAAATTTCTTGCGATTTAACGAAGGGTCACTGAGCGTATGAGCCAAATCTAAATAATCATTGGTGAAACACTGTGAGTTGGGTGACTGTTTATACCGCTCTACGGCAGCAGAATAAGTCAGGCGCTCGGCAAACAATTCCCGGTTTGCATAATAATAAAGCTTCAATAAGTCCCTGGGTTTTTTCGCTTTTAATAAACATTCTTCCGGTGCCAACCAACTCAGGATTAATTGCGATCCCATCGCAAGTTCCAGACGATTCCGCTCCCGTCGTTTTAGATCTTCCTGATAACCCAATTTCTGGCTCCAGTGTTCAAGTTCAAATGCCTCTGGTTGTGTCCACTCAAAAGGCAAATGGGATAACCAATAAAGGGAATAGAGATCGAGCGGTGTATTTTTCTCTTGTTGTACTGACAGTATCCACGGCAAAACTTGCCCCAGCCATGCCGGAGATACTGAATAAAAATCAATTTCCGTATCTAAATGCCCGATCAGCTCAGGAATGGAAAGCTCAGGATTAAGGTTCAGCATGCTTTCCCGGATGCCGGATTTAAAATCCAACATCATGTTTATTTGGTATAGCTGCTCTTCCAGCGTGATTTTCAGCATCATGCTGGCGCAATCATTGCCATCGACATGAGAGGCGTACAATTCATGTATTTCCGCTGTCGCCCGGACTTTATTGTGTGCCATCGCGTGTTTTTTCCAGCGCTTAAAACAAGGTTTAATGGCCGGATGGCGGTTGAACCGTACACACAGATTGAAAAGTTGAAGATAAGATAAATTCTTCCATACGGAGGATGGGCAACTGTCTATTACTTGCGCACTGGCAAGCGCAATCGGCTCTTCAAAATATTGAGTCAGCAGAAGCAATGCATCTATGCCCCATGAATAATGAGTAACTTCTGACAGCAAATAGGGAATGGTTTCGGGAGGGGCGATAGAAAAACTGTGTTCGAAAAATTCAATGAATTCGATACCGGATTTAATGCCGAATTCATCAATCAGTTGGCCCAGAGTGGGTTGATGTTTGGGAAAGTGCTTGATATTGGAATCATTGGCATGTTTGGGTTTGTCTAACAGCTTAGCCGTATCTATTCTGATATTAAACTGATGCCTCTTTAATATTGATAGGCATAACAGCACGCATTCAGTATTGAGCCAGGATTTTTCTTGGGCATCATTCAGAATAAACCCAATGGCTTCTTCAAATTGCCGTTTGATTTCTGGCGGCAACTTGTTTGCTGTTAATGCAAGCTCTGACACCGCAACATCGACCCAAGTGTCAACGCTGTCCCCTATTTTGTCCATCATCTCATCAGGCAGCGTTAACACTGAAGAGATCAATAGAAATACATTCTCTGGTTCAGAAAACCACTGTACTTGATTTGAGGATAATATCCGCTGTTTTTCCGGCAGGTGATCATATTCTTCTATCGCGGTAAGTAATTTTTCAGATGTTAGTTTCATTTCAACCCTCTTCTTATGCGGATAATTCAATTAAGAAGAGTGCTGATGATGGTGCTGTTAAACCCACCCTTCTTCAGTCATAACATAAAGACTAACAGCTCAACCCGAATTTAACATTTATCTTCCATTTTACTACATCTTCTGAGGTATGTTTTTTTGCTGTGTTCGGATAAATGTGATGCCAGTAAACTTGTGTTGAATTTAACGGCCATGCCATGCGGATTTATTCAACCAGTTGATTAAAAATATCATCCGAGCTGGTATCGTGGAATCGTGAAGCAAGAACAACAAAATGAGAAAGAGTGATTTTTGAGCAGGGTGCTTTGATTAATTTGTGTTGCTTGCTATTAATGGCTAGTGTCATTTATGGCGGGGGAGCCGTCACTGCGTTTTAAATGGAATGAACGGGCTAATTAGCCCGTCTGTCTAGCTTAGAAAGGGGGTATTAGCCATACTTCTTAGCGAAATCTTTATCTGACATACATAAGTAGATAATAAATTCAATAAAAGAAACAATATAAGGAATGAACGTCCAGCAAAAAATAAGGTACAAGAGCCCCATTCCTATTTTTCCTAGATAAAATTTATGTGCTCCGATGCAACCAAGGAAGAAGGCTAACAGAGCCGCAGTTATTCTGCTTTTTTCGCCTTTAATTTCTTCTTGTTGAACAGCACCACAACCAGGGCAAGAAATAGCAGAAATGTGGATTTCTTTTCCACAACCACGGCAATAAACCATGTTCGACATCTTAATATCCTACTTTAACGTAATTGTTTCATTTTAAAACTATTGTGTCTAAAAACCAATGGTTTTCGGCTTCGCTGGAATTAGAATAATTAATGGGAATGGTTACAATTAATTGATTTTAATGAAAAATATTGTGGTCATCTCCATCCAAAAGGCGGTTGGCAGTATCCTTGGCAAAATTTCCCCCGCCACGCCGGAGAAATGAGGTAAAGCCAACTTGCGTTTCTAACTGACTGATAAACTTAGTAATGGTGAACTCTGAATCAAGATTCAGAATGTTTTTTAAATCCAACATTATATTGGTCTGGAATAGTGGTCTTTTTAACGTGAGCTTTATTTGAATTCTCTTCAGATATGGATAACTCAATCAAGAAAGGTGTTGATGATTATGCTGTTAAACTCCCCCTCCCTAATCGAAGATAATAAAAACTTAACCAGACTTTGACCGTTTTCTCCTTTTTCTTCTGCGTTCGTTGACGCATTTTTTCCGGTATCCGGATAAATGTGATGTCAGTAAACTTGTGTTGAACTTAACGGTCATGCCATTCTGTGGTTTGGCAGGGTAAGATTGGTTGCTATTTAGATATCAACATAGTGGGAGGGATAAGGTAATGAGTATTCGCATTGTGCCAAAAGAGCAGTTAGGCAAAGAGCGCGTTAATGAAAGAGGAGCGGGTTTTATCCCTCCTTTGTTGTTTGCCAACCTGAAAAACCTGTATCAACATCGTGCGGAGCGTTTAAAAACGTTGGCAGCGAAAGATAATCCACTTTCAAGCTACCTGAATTTTGTTGCTGAAATTGTGCAGGCTCAGCAGAAGGCTTTGTATGATAATCCCCTGAATCGCGAATTGGATGAGATCCTCGGCGATTACCCGCCAAAAAATGGTATCCCTCTGGATTGCAAAACTTTACCCCGTACCCTCCACTGGCACAATATTTTACAGTCTTTGGTGGCTGAACTGTTGCCAACGATGCCTGAACACGTGAAACCTGCTCTGGAAAATCTGGCGAAAAACTCAGAGCAGGAGCTGGAAGAGATGGCCAGCGCATTGCTCAATAGCGAATTTGGCAAGGTCAGTGCCGATCAGGCGGTTTTTATCTGGGCAGCCTTGTCTGTCTATTGGGCGCAAATGGCCAGTTTAATCCCCGGAAAAGCACGGGCTGAATATGGCGAGCATCGCCAGTTTTGCCCGGTTTGCGGCAGTATGCCTGTGGCCAGCATCGTGCAAATTGGCACGAGTCAGGGGCTGCGTTACCTGCATTGTCATTTGTGTGAAAGTGAGTGGCATGTTGTACGGGTAAAATGCAGTAATTGTGAGCAAACGGGTGATCTGAACTATTGGTCACTGGATAGTGAGCAAGCAGCCACTAAAGCAGAAAGTTGCGGTGATTGCGGTAGTTATCTGAAGATTTTTTATCAGGAAAAAGATCCAAATGTGGATGCCGTGGCTGATGATCTGGCGTCACTGGTTCTGGATGCAAAAATGGAAGAGGAAGGTTTTGCCCGTAGCAGCCTGAATCCTTTTTTGTTTCCCAACGAATAAGTGGCTAAGGGAAAAATGATGACACATGCAATAAACTCGCTGTATCGCCTGTTGCCCTCCATCGACAAATTATTGCAGGAGCCCGGGATAATCCCGCTGGTTGAGACGCATGGGCAGACGCGGGTAGTGGATATGTTGCGGGAAATGCAGGAGCAAGCGCGGTTCAATATCCGAAATCATCAAACCCTGCCTGAATGGAGTGATAACTGGGCTGCATCACTGAATGACCGGATCAGACAAGAGCAAACACCAGCCTTGAAACCGGTATTGAACCTGAGCGGGACGGTGCTTCATACCAATCTGGGGCGTGCATTGCTGGCTGAATCCGCGATTGAGGCCGTGACACAAGTGATGCGTTCGCCAGTTACACTGGAATATTCCCTTGATGGTGCAGGCCGGGGGCACCGTGACCGGGCCTTGGCGGATCTGCTGTGTACTCTGACCGGTGCAGAAGATGCCTGCATCGTCAACAATAATGCGGCTGCGGTGCTGTTGGTATTGGCAACGGTTGCGCAGGGCAAGCAGGTGGTTGTTTCCCGTGGCGAGCTGGTGGAAATTGGTGGTGCGTTCCGTGTTCCTGATGTGATGGTGCAAGCAGGCTGCCGTCTGGTGGAAGTCGGAACGACCAATCGAACGCATTTGAAAGATTATCAGCAGGCAATCAATCCGGAAACTGGGTTGCTGATGAAAGTGCATACCAGCAATTACAGCATTGAGGGCTTTACGGCTGAAGTTTCGGGAGAGGAGTTGGCTAAGCTGGGGTTGGGAGCGCAAATCCCAACAGTCATTGATCTTGGCAGTGGCTCCATGATTGATATGACGCAATACGGCTTGCCGGCTGAACCGATGCCCGGGGATTATCTGAGACAAGGTATCGATTTAGTCACTTTCTCGGGCGATAAACTGTTGGGCGGCCCGCAAGCCGGCATCATTGTCGGCAGAAAAAAGTGGATTGAGGCTATCCAGCGCCATCCGCTGAAACGTGCGCTACGGGCGGATAAAATGACGCTGGCAGCACTGGAGGCAACATTGCGCCTCTATCAACATCCAGAACAACTCCATCAAAAATTACCGACCCTCCGCTTGTTGACTCGTTCGCAAAGTGAAATCCATGATATGGCGCAACAGCTGCTTCCCCAAGTTCGGGCATATTATGGTGAAAAATTTATTGTTCGTGATGAACCTTGCCATTCCCAGATTGGCAGTGGATCTTTGCCCGTTGACCGTTTGCCCAGTTGGGCGCTGACTTTTACTGCCATTGATGGGCGTGGCAGCACATTGGAAAAATTGGCCCATCAATGGCGCAATTTGCATAATCCCGTGATTGGGCGACTGTATGATGGGCGGTTATGGCTGGATTTACGTTGCCTTGAAGATGGGAACGCACTATTGCGGTTATTGTTGTCATCATCATAAGCATCACCATCAAAAAACGTCGCTATAAAAATAGGCGCAATGACTATGATTTTTGCCACTGCGGGACATGTCGATCACGGTAAAACGACATTAATTCAAGCTATTACAGGTGTTGATACAACCCATTTGCCGGAAGAGAAAAAGCGGGGTATGACCATCGATCTCGGCTACGCCTACTGGCCGCAGCCGGATGGTTCTTCAGTGGGCTTTGTTGATGTCCCGGGGCATGAAAAATTCTTGTCCAATATGCTGGCGGGAATGGGAGGAATTGAGCATATCCTGCTGGTTGTGGCTTGTGATGATGGTGTGATGGCCCAAACGCGGGAACATCTGGCGATTTTACGCTTACTCGGGCGGCCTGATATCACGGTTGTGCTGACCAAAGCGGATTGTGTAGAACAGTCGCGGGTTGAAGAGGTTCGGCAAGAGGTGACACAGTTGCTGGATTCACAAAGTTGGCCTGCTGCACCGTTGTTTGTCACGGCTGCTACTGGTGAAGGCATCATCCCACTGAGAGAGCATTTACTGTCCATTCATCAATCCAGTTTCATCCACCATTCCGATCTCGTAACTTCATCAAGCCCTGCACATCAACATGCTTCTCTTCTTGAAAATCCACAGCATGCAAAAGTTCATCACCGTTTTCGTCTGGCTATCGATCGGGTTTTTACCGTTAAAGGCGCGGGGATTGTGGTCACGGGAACGGCGCTGGCAGGGTGTGTCAGCGTTGGTGATACTTTGTGGCTGAGCGGGTGTGATCAAACGGTCAGGGTTCGGGGTTTGCATGCCCAGAATCAATCCACTGAACATGCACAGGCTGGGCAACGCATTGCATTGAATATCGCCGGTAATATCAGCAAGGAGCAGATTTCCCGTGGTGATTGGCTGTTGTTGCAAAAACCATTGTTGCAAAAACCATTGTTGCAAAAACCGTTGCCGCTCCAATCAACGCTCGCGGTGACCAGAGTTCTGGTTGAAATTGAAACTGATGTGCCGCTGCAAAATTGGCAATCCTTGCATATTCATCATGCTGCCAGCCATATCACCGGACGGGTGTCATTACTCGATTCATTGACGGGCAATTCACTGACCGATAGCACGATATTGGCTGAGTTGGTGTTGGATAAGCCTTTGTGGCTGGTGGAGAATGACCGTTTGATATTGCGTGATATCAGCGCCAAGAGAACGCTGGCGGGGGCTCGGGTCATTCATTTGGCTCCCCCGCGCAGGGGCAAGCGGCAAGCGGAATTTTTGCACTGGTTGTCTCAATTGGCTCGGGCGGGCAGCCACGCGGATAGTCTCTCTGTATATTTGCCGCGCGGGGCGTTATCTCTCAGTCATTTTGCCTGGGCGCGTCAATTGACAGAAAGCCAGCTAAACGGTTTGCTGGCAGAAATGGACATGGTGATTGCGGGAGGTTGGGCATTATCACGGCATCATGCGGCGCTGGCAGAACAAAAAATCGTGCAGGTTTTGGCGGATTATCACGAAAAACATGCAGATCAGCTGGGAGTGAGTAAAGCCCGCCTGAAACGGATGGCATTACCTTCATTGGATGAAACTCTTGTTTATACCTTAATCAGTCGATTGCTTGAACGTAACGGCTTGAAGCAAACCCACGGCTTGTTGCACCTGCCTGAACATGGTTTGGCGTTTACCTCCGATCAGGTTGTTCTTTGGGCAAAAGCTGAACCGTATTTTAAAAATAAATTGCACCTTGAAAATGAAGCATGGTGGGTGCGCGATTTGGCAACGGAAATGGGAGAAGATGAAGAGGCCATGCGTGTTCTTCTGCGAAAAGCTGCCCAATTGGGGTTAATTATCGCCATTGTGTCAGATCGTTATTACCATCGTCAGCGCATACTGCAATTTGCTGACTGCATCCGTCAATATGATCAGGATAAAGGAGGAATAACGGCTATCGACTTTAGAAATGAATTAGGTATCGGCCGAAAATTGGCTATCCAAATCCTGGAATTTTTCGACCGGGCAGGGTTTACCCGTAGAAAGGCCGATTTACATGTTTTGCGGGATGAGGACGTTTTTTAAATCAAGCCATTGAACTCCTTTAGAACCAAGGTGTCTTCATTGAGCAAACGTGCTGAATTTTATTGGCTATTTATTTGGCAATCCAGCGATTTTCATCGGGGATGTCAAACATGAACCCATGTGTGGACTCAATAAAGTATGAAGAAAAAGATAATCTCTGGGATTTATCTTGGATTGCTGTTGGTTGCTTCCTTGATATTGGTATTTGAAAAGGGCAGTGATATTTATCCTGCATTAATATCTGTTGGTGTGTTTGGCATCATCTTTGGGCTGGTTTTCCTGATTTCAGCACGTTGGTTATTTTCAGCGGTATTGACCGGAACTCTGTTTATTATCCTCAAATTTCTCAATCAAATAAAAGTCCATTACTACAAAGAGCAACTGCTGTTTTCCGATTTGAATGTCATGTTAGATCCTTCAAATCAGGAAACCTTGCGCCATTATTGGTTGGCGGGCATTGCGGTAGCCGGGATGGTTGTCTGGTTGATATTCAACATGGTATTGGGTTGGAAACACGCGTCTTCTGCGCGTGGTATCAAGTGGCGCATTGCCAGCATTGTTCTGGTGGCAGCCAGTTTTTGGGGCATTAATCTGACCGTCAATGCGTATCATGCCCAGTGGCAGGGAGAGTTGCCGAAAGGGCGGGGAACGATGACCAACATGGTTATGTCAGCGATGGATGCAAAATATCAGCCACCGACATTTGGTACATCTGCTGACTATTTCTTGCAACAGGCGCAACAAATTACTTTGCCAGCCGTGCAAGCTGATGTGAAGCCTGACATCGTTGTGTTATTGCAAGAATCCACGGTTAACCCCGAACTGTACCAATTGCCCGCGAATGTGAAATTGCCGCCGTTTTATATGTTCCAGCGTGATGCGGGAGTCAGCGCCCAAAGCCCTCTCAGGGTACAAACCTTTGGCGGCGGTACTTGGTTATCTGAATTTTCTGTTTTGACCGGATTGAATACCGATGATTTTGGTTCCCGTAAAAACGGGGTGTTTTACTTTGTCGTTGATCATCTGCAAAACAGCTTATTCCGTGCGATGAAAGAGAACGGTTATTACACCGTTGTGCTGACACCATTTAATAAATCAGCTTACCACGCAGGATATGCTTACAAGGCATTGGGGGTTGATAGGATTATCCAGCCGCAGGAGTTGGGGTATCCCGCCAGCGTGGATGAAAATCTGTGGACGATCCCGACACAGGATATGCTGTCTTACGTGAAAGCTATTCTGACGAAAGAGACAGACAAGCCAATTTTTATTTTTTCCCTGACAATGTATGAACATGGCCCTTATGAAGAAAGCCACCATGACGATTATGGTTTGGCGGGTAACGTTGAACGTTCAACGGCAGTCGGTAAATTTAGCCACTATATGGAAAAAATCCGCGCTTCTGATCCCGCAATCAAGGATTTCAGCGAGTTTGTTGCCAAACGTGATAAGCCGACGGTTTTCCTCTATTTTGGTGATCATCAGCCGAGTATTCACTTTGAGCATTATCACACGGCCCTCTCTGATCCCGCTCATATTACCCAATTTACCATGCGGGATAACTTGCAACAGGGCGCTCCCATCACAACAGGCAAACTGACCGATATTTCGTTCCTCGGCGGAATGATTCTCGAACGTGCCCGTTTGGATGCTCCACCATTTTATCAGGCTAACATCGCCATGCGTCATTTGTGTGACGGAGCCTTGAATGATTGCCCGGATGGTGCGCTGGTCGAGAGCTATAAACACTATATTTATCAGCGGCTGGGTGTAGCGGGTAGATAATCACTTTCACACCTCTGCTGCCAGTAATTCAGTCTGGCAGCAGAGGTGTTCGTGACGATTTCAATCGGGCAGCATTTGTATGGGCAATAAAGCGTTTATTCACTATCAAGTGGTGTGATGCGGTAGACACAGCGCCTGCCACCACTGAGGATGTATTCGATTCTTTTCACATCAGCCTGCAAAATCTCATTAAAAATCTTTAATTCTGCCCGGCAGAAGCCCTGACATGTTTTTGCTGCACTACAAATTGGGCAGTGATTTTCATAAAACAGAATATCCCCGTTATCTTCAACAGAATAGTGAGCCATATAACCTTCCTGGCAACGGATCGCAACCAGACGTTCTACCTTTTTCTGTAGGTCTGTAATGCCAGCCATCGCTGTTTGGTAATTGGCAAACGTTTCTTTTTCACGGGCGCTGACAATTGTATCAATAGCTGTTTCGCCCAATTGGTTGCGAATAATCGCAATTAATTGGGTTGTTAATTCAGCATGGGCATCAGGGAATCTAGCATGGCCTTTCTCCGTAAGATGCCAAAGTTGTATTGGGCGGCCGACCCCTCTCGCTTCTGATTTCGCCTCGACTAGCCCGTCTTTAGCCAGTTTTACAAATTGTTGACGGGCTGCTTCTCCAGTTGTTCCCAATAATTTGCCGGCATCAGAGGCTTGTAAGGCACCTTGAGTTTTTAGCAGCATTAATAACTTATCACTCACTGTGTGCCCAGCGATTATATTAAATTCCAAGTCTGAGCTTGACATATTCCTGATCCCAACATTAATTTATTCCAAGATTTAGCTTGTTTAATTTAACGTAAGACTTTTCATAACTCAACCTGTGTTCAGGACAAAATCATGATAATAGCTGAGGAAGGCCGCTGGAAAGACCTGTTTTCCAGTAAAAATGCGCCAAGTGCGATAGCACTTTCATTGGGTGTCTGTTTAATGGCAACGAACACCTTAATTGCGGTTACTATTCTGCCCTCTGTAGTAAACGATATTGGTGGTTTGAATCTCTATGCCTGGAATACGACACTGTTTGTCATGGCATCAATCATCGGCTCTATTCTTTCTGCGAAGTTACTGAGTGTATCAGGCGCAAGAAATGCTTATTTGATCGCGGCCCTTATTTTCCTCGTTGGTAGTTTTGCTTGCACAGTCGCACCGACGATGGAGGTGATGCTGATTGGAAGAACTATTCAGGGTCTTGGTGGCGGATTTTTGTTTGCTTTGTCCTATGCGATGATAAATCTGGTATTTGAAGAATCCCTCTGGACGCGGGCGATGGCCTTGATTTCGGGCGTGTGGGGCGTGGCAACCCTAATCGGGCCGGCTATAGGCGGCATTTTTGCCGAAATGAACGCATGGCGCTATGCGTTTGGCATTATGGTGCCCATTCTTTTGTTGTACGCCATATTTACCTATCTGATTTTGCCGAAAAAACAGGAACAGGATAAAACCAATACGCCATTACCGCTTGTGCAGCTGATCTTACTGTCGGTTGCGGTGCTGTCGGTTTCATCAGGGAGCTTGTCCCAAGATGTTCGAATGAATATTTTGGGCATTGTTGTGGCCGTGATATTGGTATCATTGCTGGTTATCTATGAACGTCGCACTTCAGCAAGATTATTGCCTGAAAACGCCCTGAGCCTGCGTTCTCCCCATCTGATTTTATTTCTCACCATATTGCTGCTGGTCGTTGGCCTGTCATGTGATGTTTTTGTTCCTTATTTCCTGCAAATTTTGCACGGGCTATCTCCTCTGGTTTCCGGTTATATGGTTGCGACCGCAGCGCTTGGCTGGACAATAGGAGAGATGCTCAGTGCCAGTTGGCAAGGTGCTAAAATGAGATTTGCCATAATAAGTGGCCCCGTTTTCATGTTTTTTGGCATGTTGCTATTGCTTGCATTATTGCCTTACCCATCGGCCGGCGAGTGGCAAATTATACTGTCGATCGTTTTAGGCTTGGGAATATTTGGATTCGGCATCGGCTTTGGCTGGCCTCATCTTTTGACTCGCATTTTGCAGGTTTCCAGTGACGCTGATAAGAATATTGCCGGTTCATCCATCACTACCGTGCAGTTATTCGCCACTGCATTTGGCTCGGCACTGGGCGGTATGATAGTCAATTTATTCGGATTTTATCAGCCGGGAGGAGCCGAAGGTGCATCCACTTCTTCCCACTGGTTGATTCTGATCTTAGCGATTACGCCAATACTGGCATTGTTGACAGCAATCCAATCAGCAAAAATCAAAGAAGGGAAATAAGTCTATCAGCAGCGGCATTACGTAAAAAGAATGCCGCTTTATTAGACGTAATGGGATATATCCCTATAATATTGGCAATTGATAGTGAGAAGAAATAACCAAGGATATTTGATGTCAGTAATTGCCCATATACCAAAGGATGGTTGTAGTACCAGCATGATACAGCCGATAAGTCGTTATATTTCTATGATTAAACACGTTGCTATCCTGTTTTTACTGCTTATCGGAATAGGAAATGTATCCGCCAAAGAACTAAACCAAGAAACAACCCCTGTTGAGATCCCCACCTTAAGCAAACACGTAGTAGACACCGCCAATGCTCTGACCAAAGAAGAGAAACAGCGCCTGACCCGTAAGCTGAAAAAATTGCAGTTAGAAGAAAAGGTGCAGATGGCTGTTTTGATTATCCCGACACTTGGTGGCGAGACGGTTGAAGCTTTCTCTTCCCGTGTCTTCGACAAATGGAAGCTGGGCAGTAAAGAACACAATGATGGCATCTTATTTTTGGTTGCATCTGCTGACCATCAAATGCGTATTTCCGTGGGTTCTGGTTTAGAGCGTAAATTAACCGATGGTAAAATTGCACGCATTTTGCGTCAGGATGTTAAACCAGCATTTAAAGAAGACGCTTATTTCGAAGGGCTCAGCAATTCGATTGATTCCATCGAAACATTGCTGAAACAGCCGGGACAAATGGAAACACCGAGTGAGATTTCAAAAAACATTCCGGCTGTTGAAGAAGATAATGCATCATCTGGCAGCTTATCCGGAAAAGATCTCACCGCTCCATTAGTGCTTTATTTGCTGGGTATGATATCCCTGCCATTGGTGGTTTTCCGCGAAGGACATTGGGCTAAGCGTTTCCTCAAAAGCACCCTGACTGTCGCTGTTGTTACATTTGTATTAAGCCTTGTTGGTGTCTTTCCTCCTTTGTCTCTTTGGTATTACCTGCTCATTTTTCTGCTGCCGGTCATTTTGGCCCTTTTGGTTATTTTCTCACTATTGTCGCTGGTGGGAGGAATGGTCAAAAAACTTTTTGGTGGCCTGTTTGGTGGTTCAAATTCCCAAACTCAAGCTCCGATTGCTCCGACTGACAGTATAAAAATAAAAAATGACGATGACAGCGATGATGATAACGATCGCTTTATCGGAGGCGGCGGCAAAAGTGAGGGTGGCGGCGCTTCAGGCAGTTGGTGATTTTTGCATAATGGTGGGGAGTTATCCCCACCGATCGTTTAATGACATTCTGAATAATGCATCTTTTGGGTTAAACATAATTCATTACAATAGGTTATATGCTTTTTGTCCTAAATGATTAAGCTGTGGGGATATTATTAAAATATGCCCACAGAATTTAATTTGATGCGGGATGTATTATTATGGGGTGCTCTATGAACCAACCTTATACATTATTTGGTTGCCAGAATTGTGGCTCAACTATTGTTGCAGCAGCATTGCAATTGACCGGATTGGCGTGGAATTATGAAGAGGCTGACTATGATGTGGATAGCCCTGCAAGAGACAGACTATTTGCATTAAATCCTCTTGGTCAGGTTCCGACGTTGGTATTGCCAAATAATGAAATTATGACAGAAAGTGCGGCAATTATCTTGTGGTTACATGAACAAGCCCCGCAGGCCAAATTAGTACCTTCCCGCGGCTCAAGCCTGTATCCCTATTTTTTGCGCTGGCTGATGTTTATCAATACCGCAATTTATCCAACCTTTACGTATGGGGATTTTCCGGCTAAATGGCTGCCCCAAAATACGCATCCAGAACAATTGGAAGAAGGAATTTCTCCTCATCGTCAAAAATTATGGTTGCAGCTTGCTTCCGCTTCCAGCCACTCAGGGCCGTGGTTTCTCGGTGAAAACTTCAGTGCATTGGATCTATACATAACGGTGATGTGTAATTGGAAACCGGGTCGGAGTTGGTTTAAACAGCATTGCCCTAAGTTAATTGAAGTTGCTGAACGTGTTGAGAATATGTCGGAGTTGAATGCCTTACTTTGCACAGATTTCAGCCAGAACATTTCTAAACCGTGAATATTTTTCGGGGCTGAAATAACCTTCGTTCAGGATTTCAAACGTGCATTTGAAATGACGGCGCATTTGAAATTATCTACCTGTAACGTGTTCATCATCTGAATTTTGTCAGCAACACGCATCCCTATTTATGGATACAATAGTATCCATAAAAGCCATTTTAAAGCTATAATGGATATTATAGTATCCAATATTGGGGAAGCCATGAGCCGTTTCTTGCTCCTGGATGATGTCGATGTCCAACATGCTTTTGCCAAACACCTTCGCGGCCTCCGTAAGCAAGCTAAACTCTCACGAGAGGCGTTGGCTAAACGGAGTTGCGTACCTGCTGCAACCATTAAAAAATTCGAGCTGACCGGGCAGATATCCTTTCGCCAGCTATTGTTGCTTTGGCAAAGTTTGGATGATTTACAACGCCTTTTTGAACTGACACAAGCGCAGAGCGACAAACCCTTCATGCCAACCTCAATTGAAGAGGTATTAAAATATGACGTTTAAGCCAATTCAAAAATTAGATGTTATGCGCACGCTATCATCGGGTGAGCGTATAAATGTTGGCGTGATGGCGCAAAACAGCAAGGAAGTGTTTTTTCAATATGATGCGCAATATATTGAGCAATACGGTAATTTATCTCCTTTTTCGCTGAAAAAGACTACAGAATTACAGATTGCACCTAGAACGCCACATCAAGGTATTCATGGTGTATTTGGGGACTGTTTACCTGATGGATGGGGAATGTTATTGCAAGACCGCATTTTTCGCCAACATGGTATGCTACCGACTCAAATCACGGCAATGGATCGGTTAGCTTTTGTTGGTCATCATGCCATTGGCGCATTATCTTTTGAGCCGATTTCTGATTTCGCTATCGAGCAAACTGGTGACATTGATTTGGCAACGATGGGGCTGCAAGCACAAGCTCTATTTGATGGTCAGACAGATGAAGTACTTTCTGCATTAGTTGCCGCCGGTAGTTCTGGTGGTGCCCGACCGAAAGCCCAAATTTACTTATCACAGGGTGATATAACGCACTGTCGCACGAGAGCCAATCAAGGTGATCAAGCGTGGTTGATCAAGTTTACTTCACAGAACCTGCCATTAGGACATGAAGAAGGCTTGTGTGAGGCGGCCTATTTAAGTATGGCTGAAAAAGCAGGGCTTGAACCACCAAATTGGCAACTGTTTTCTGTACCGACATCAAATGGTATCAGGCATTGGTTGGCTGTGAAGCGTTTCGATTGGGTGAATAATGCAATATCAGCAGGACGTTATCACATGCACAGTGCCTGTGGATTATTAGATGCGGATTTTCGTGCACCGACATTGGATTATGAAGACTTGATAAAAGCAAGCCGTCAGCTTTGTAAATCTCCCGCTGCCGGGCAACTACAATTTAGCCGATCCATGTTTAATTTATTTGCTGGGAATCAAGATGACCATAGTAAAAATTGGTCTTTCTTGCAGGACGATGATGGCAATTGGGAGCCGGCTCCTTTTTATGATGCAACGTTTAGTCCACACCCGTTTGGTGAACATGCCACAGCATTTGCAGGCTTCGGTAAGAGCCCTCCATTAAGAACCATACAGAAACTCGCCACCCATGCTGGTTTTTCCAGCTGGAAACAAGCGCAATTAGCTATTGGAGAAGTGGTAGAGTCACTTTCTGAATTTAAGCATGTTGCTGCACAACTGGGTATAAAAGCAGAAACGATTAAGTTGATAGGTAATCAATTAGATATCTTCTGGCAGCAAAACAAGCAATTGTTGAAGCCATAGCTTAATTTCCTATACCGGAAATAAAAATCCCCAACAAGAGAGTCATGCAACGCTCAAGTGGGGTTAATGTTACTTTTCACCGATTCAGTGAGAAAATCAGGCTGAAAAGAGATTAATGCTGAGGAATTGGATATTTCAGTTCAATTTCAGGAGCGTCGGGTAAAAACCTGCCTGAACGCGCCATTGCGTAACCTAATACTTCTTCTGGAGTGAGCTCAACATCTAATTCGTCATCTTGAAACCAATCATTAGGCCAAAAAACAAGATCTGAAATATTGATATTCGAGAAATTTATTTCCAGTAAATCTTTCGCGTAATACACATGGGGATCAGGATTGCTTGTTTCAAAGAAGACATTGATTAGCTCAATGGCTTCATGAAAGCTCAGGTCTTCAATATATTTTATTTTATAAAACGCGGAGTGAATAAAACTTTCATTGTCAGTGTAGGAATGCAAATCTCGGAACTCATGAAATTCAAACTCTCGGCTGGCATTTTTATTCCATTCATTGATGAGCTCTTGAGTCTCCGGAGCATTCTTATTGTTATGATCGAATATCTTATCTTCGATTTGAGTCAGCAGCGCATCCATTCTTTCATATTCTTCTACCTTTGGTTTATAGGGCATTAATCGCTGAGGGATTGGCATAGTGAGTTACCTTTTCTTGTCTTGTTTTAATAAGCTGTTGTTATAACGAAATTATTTATTGAGGTATCAATATGTCGAAATCCCAGCGGAAATAAAACATGACGTACTTTTCTGGTAAGCCATACAATCCCCTGATACAAAAAAGCCAGATATAACAATGTATATCTGGCTTTATGATTTTCTCTGAAATGCTAAGAAACGTTATTCAATATTCTGGATCTGCTCTCTCATCTGCTCAATCAGTACTTTCAGTTCAATGGCAGAGTTAGTGACGTCGGAATTAATCGATTTGGAAGCCAATGTATTTGATTCGCGGTTAAATTCCTGCATCATAAAATCCAGCCGACGGCCAACAGCTTCTTTTTTCTTCAGGATATTACGTGTTTCTTTAACGTGTGCATCAAGGCGATCCAATTCTTCCGCTACGTCAATGCGCTGTGCCAACAAAATCAGCTCTTGCTCCAGACGGTTATTTTCCAGCTGAATTTGGGCTTCTTCCAGCTTGGTCTGCAAGCGTTCGCGCTGCCATTGCAGGATTGCCGGCATTTGTTCGCGGACTTTAGTCGCTTCTACGGTGACAGCATCCAAACGTTGCTCGATAAGTGTCTTAAGTGCCTGCCCTTCGGTCTCACGGCTTTGGATAAAGGCATCCAGTGCCAAGTCCAATTCTGCCAACAATTGTGTACTGATAGCATCCAAATCTTGCTCTTCAGCGGACATCACGCCCGGCCAGCGCAGAATATCTACGGGGTTGATTTCACCCTCACCACTGTGCAATTTAACCCATTTTGCTGATTCAACCAGTTGTTTCGCCAGTTTCTCATTCAGCATTAAAGCGCCTTGAGCACGGCTATCCAGTTCAAAACGTAGGTTGCATTCTACTTTTCCGCGAGTCAGGCGGGAACGAATGCGCTCACGGATGACAGGTTCAAGGCTTCTGAATTGCTCTGGCAGGCGAATATAGGTTTCCAGATAACGTTGATTGACGGAACGCAGTTCCCATGCTGCGTTTCCCCAATCTGCCTTGATATCTCGCCGTGCAAAAGCGGTCATACTACGGATCATAACTCGTTCCCAATTTATAAAATGATGGGCAGATTATAGCGTCCCATGTAGATGCAGGATAGGCATTCGCCGAGTTAGGCCGTATAATGCGCCCCCAATAATGTTTTAACAACGGAGACCACACCATGAGCTTAGTAGGCAAGCGTCCGGCAGGAAGAACAGCAGGACAGGTGCGTCCTATTAAAATGACCCGTCATTACACCAAACATGCTGAAGGCTCAGTTCTGGTGGAATTTGGGGATACCAAAGTGTTGTGCAATGCCTCCGTTGAAGAAGGTGTTCCACGCTTCCTGAAAGGTCAGGGGCAAGGTTGGATCACGGCGGAATATGGTATGTTGCCACGGGCGACCAATAGCCGTAACGCACGTGAAGCCGCCAGAGGCAAGCAAACCGGCCGGACAATGGAAATTCAGCGTCTGATTGCACGTTCATTGCGTGCCGCTGTGGATTTGAAGAAGCTGGGCGAATTTACCATTACGCTGGACTGTGATGTGATCCAAGCGGATGGCGGTACTCGTACAGCGGCTATTTCCGGTGCCTGTGTGGCATTGGTTGATGCCTTGAATAAGCTGGTTGCAGATGGAAAACTAAAAGCAAGCCCGCTGAAATCGATGGTTGCGGCAGTTTCTGTCGGTATCGTTGAAGGAGAAGGCCTCTGTGATTTGGAGTACGTTGAAGATTCGGCAGCGGAAACAGACATGAATATCGTTATGATGGATGACGGTAGAATGATTGAAGTACAAGGTACCGCAGAAGGCGAACCCTTCAGTCATGATGAGTTGCTCTCACTGCTTTCGCTGGCAAAAGAGGGATTGGAAACTATTTTTGAAGCGCAAAGAGACGCGCTAGCGCAAGACCTATCAAGATAAAGAATTTATCAGGCGGCTGAAGAGTCGCCTTTTTTATGTCTGCAATACCTGCAATATAGTAAAGAAAAATAGCAAAGACCGAAGAGGAGAACCCCAATGAAAGCCTATCAGCGCGAATTTATTGAGCTGGCACTGGAGAAACAGGTGCTGAAATTTGGCGAGTTTACGCTGAAATCTGGCCGTAAAAGCCCGTATTTTTTCAACGCGGGGTTGTTTAATACCGGGCGTGATTTGGCGTTGATTGGTCGTTTCTATGCAGCAGCATTGCTGGATAGTGGTATTCAGTGTGATTTGTTGTTTGGGCCTGCGTATAAGGGGATCCCTATTGCAACGACCGCCGCGGTGGCACTGGCAGAACATCATGATATCGATATGCCTTATTGTTTTAATCGCAAGGAAGCCAAAGATCATGGTGAAGGTGGAACGCTGGTTGGCAGCCCGCTACAAGGCAATGTTGTGGTTGTGGATGATGTGATTACGGCAGGAACGGCTATCCGTGAATCAATGGAAATTATTAAGCAGCACGGCGCCACCCTGTCAGGAGTTATTTTGTGTCTGGATCGCCAAGAGCGTGGACGGGAAACGCTTTCTGCCATTCAGGAAGTAGAACGTGACTATCATTGTCAGGTTTTCTCCATCATTACCCTGAATGACTTGGTGAGCTACTTGCGTGAAAATCCGGAGATGCAATCGCATTTGGATGCAGTTGAAGCGTATCGTAAAGAATACGGCATCTGACGGGGAAGCAGACTGAATGCCGATAGCGGCACAGTTAGCGGTGAAAAAGTAGCTGTGAAAAAAGTTTGAAAAAAATCCCTCGCCCAAAAGTGGGCGGGGTGAGTAGTAGAAATGGTACCGCACATTATATATATATGTAGGGATACATATGGCTGGGATACCATTATTGAGCTACTTTATAGTGAACTCAATGAGTTGTGGTATGTTAACACAACTCAATAAAAAAACCGCACGTTATCATCATTCACTACATAAAAAGGAAGGTTGCAGTAGAAAGATAACTTATTGCAATTGGGTCAAGATCAATGGCCAGCGTACTTCAAACTCTGTTGTCGGGCGATAGCGGAATTCGGAGCGAACAAAGCGGGAAAGCATTCCTTCACAAAATGCCAGCAGTTGTGAGGCCAGCACGGTTTCTTCATAACTGAATCCTTGCCCATCACGGATCTTTTTCTCTTTTAAAATTTGACGAAGCTGCACTTCAATTCGTTCAAATAATTGGTTGATTCGATTTTGCAACCTGTCTTGTTCGAACATTAGGGCATGACCTGTCATGATCCGGGTTAAACCTGGATTTTTCTCTGCAAAGCCTAAAATCAGAGTGAGGATTAACCGTATGCGCGTGATGGTATCTTTTTCATCTTGCAGGATTAGGTTGATGCGTGAAATTAAAGAATCTTCAATAAACTCAATCAGGCTATCAAACATCCGGGTTTTGCTCGGAAAATGACGGTAAAGTGCTGCCTCAGAAACGCCAACGTTTGCGGCGAGTTTTGCAGTAGTAATGCGCTGGCTGCCATCACTGGATTCAAGCATATGTGCCAGTGCCTGCAAGATTTCTTCGCGTCTATTTTTCTTTTTTGTACGTTCTTTTTCTGCCATATCTGATAAAACCCCTGTAAAACAGCAAAACAAACCCTGCTATTTTTGCCCACAACATGATTGCTGAAAACGGTTTTCATCAATCACCCTGTGGGCAAAAAATATAAAAATCGGTTGACGGTATCAGGCTTTACGGAAAGTTATTGACGACCGGAATGACCAAAACCACCACTGCCGCGTTTGCTGGTTTCAAAATCTTCAACCACATTAAATTCAGCTTGTACAACGGGAACGAAAACCATTTGAGCAATACGTTCACCTGGTTCAATGGTGAATGTTGTGTTTCCACGATTCCAGACAGAAACCATCAATTGCCCCTGATAATCGGAATCGATGAGACCGACCAAATTTCCCAGAACTACACCATGTTTGTGACCCAGCCCTGAGCGAGGAAGAATAACCGCAGCCAGTTGTTCATCCGCGATATGGATAGCGATCCCGGTTGGCAGAAGTTCAGTCTGACCGGGAGCCAGCTCCACAGCATTATCCAGACAAGCACGTAAATCTAAACCCGCAGAGCCAGGTGTAGCATAAGTCGGTAAAGGAAATTCTTGCCCGATGCGGGGATCAAGGATTTTAACGTCGATTTTTTTCATCATAGCGTTTGAATATCTCGTCTAATAAGCGGTGGCTGAGTTGTAATTTACCACTGTGGGGCAAATGAACACTACCATCATGCCAGAATAGATGTAATGCATTGGTATCACTGTTGAAACCGTGTCCGGACAGGGATACATCGTTCGCGCAAATCAAGTCTAGGTGTTTTTGCTTGAGTTTTCCGCGCGCGTATTCTTCCACATTCTGGGTTTCGGCTGCAAATCCAACGACGAATGGACGATTTTTTTCCAGTGCTGCAACACTCGCTACAATGTCAGGATTTTTTATCAGGGTGAATGTCATTTCGTCACCCTGTTTTTTGATTTTTTCAGGCGCGATTTGTTTGGAACGGTAATCAGAGACGGCTGCACATCCGATAAAAATGTCTTGTGAAGTGGCTGTTGCCTGAACTTGCTCATGCATTTCCAGTGCACTTGTCACGTCAATGCGCCTGATTCCGGCTGGCGTTGGCAGATTAACCGGGCCGGAGATTAACGTAACTTTTGCCCCGCGCTCTGCTGCCGCTTGTGCAATAGAAAATCCCATTTTGCCGGAGCTGTGATTACTGATAAAACGAACGGGATCTAAGGCTTCACGGGTTGGGCCTGCGGTGATTGTGATGCTCAGGCCAGCAAAATCTTGTTGGGTGCTGAAATGTTGCGCTGCCTGTTCAATAATCGCCATAGGTTCTAACATTCTTCCCGGCCCGACATCACCGCATGCCTGATTTCCTTCATCTGGGCCCCAAATCATCACATTGCGCTCTTTCAGAACATTCAGGTTATGTTGGGTAGCGTGCGCACGATACATTTGTTGATTCATCGCCGGAGCAACCGCAATCGGCGCAGCAGAAGCCAGACAAATTGTGGTCAATAAATCATTTGCCATCCCTGCGGCCAAGCGTGCCAGCAGATCGGCAGTAGCGGGGGCAAGAATGATTAAGTCCGCCCATTTTGCCAGTTCAATATGCCCCATGGCGGCTTCAGCAGCCGGATCCAACAGATCGTCTGAAACCGGATAACCGGACACGGCTTGCAGGGTGAGTGGAGTAATGAAGGCTTTAGCTGCGGACGTCATAACGACACGTACCTGAGCACCGCGATCACGTAAACGACGTACCAGTTCGGCGGTTTTGTAAGCCGCAATGCCTCCGCTGATGCCGAGTACGATGTGTTTACCAGAAAGTTGATGACCAGATATTTGTTGGCCGGAAGATACTGTCATTTTGATTGCCCAGATGTAAGTGACGGTTCCTTAGTATTCTATCATAAGAAAATATTGAGTTGAGAATCCCTCGAGTTGCGGCATCTAAAATTAACGAATTTGCGAAGCGCTGCGCAGGCTATGAAAATGGTGCTGGCGGTGATTTTTTCATCATGGGATATTGAGCGGGTAAATATTGCAAAGAGGGCGTTTGCCACCCGGGATTAGGGATGATGCTTGATTAATGGGCATTATAGGATGGCCCGTATCGGGCAAGGGACATGGAGAGGAGAAAGTGTCATGGATATCATGGAAAAAGACGATGAATTGCATTCAAATCTTGCCCCTCGGGAGAAATTGCTGGCTTATGGTGCTGTTTCCCTGACAGACGCCGAACTGTTAGCTATTTTTTTGCGTACAGGAACCAGAGGTGTGCCTGTCGTGCAAATGGCAGAAAATTTACTGAAATCATTTGGCTCTCTTTACCATCTATTATCTGCCGATTACGCTGATTTTTGCTCTCATAAGGGCATGGGGCTATGCAAGTATGTTCAACTGCAGGCAGTTTCAGAATTGGCAAAACGTTTTTTCTCCGGTCAGTTTATTCATGAAGATATCATGAGCAGCCCGACGATGACCCAGAGTTATTTACAGAATTTATTGTCTTGGCAAGATAGGGAAGTATTTGTAGTGCTGTTTTTGACGAACCAAAACAAAGTCATTTGCCATGAAGAAATGTTTAAAGGAACCATAAACAAAGTTGAAATTCATCCGCGTGAAATTGTGAAACAAGCGGTTAAGGTTAATGCTGCTGCCGTCATTCTTGCTCACAATCACCCTTCCGGCAATCCGGAGCCGAGCTTGGCAGATAAATTAGTAACAGAAAAAATTATTGCAGCTTGTGATTTGGTCGGCGTTAAGGTTTTGGATCATATAGTCATTGGTAAACAATATTGTGTTTCATTTCTGGAAAGAGGTTGGATTTAAAACGTTTTTTTAACGATCCTGTCAGATCTTAGTTGTTCGGGACTTGAGCATCGACGAATGAGGGCGTATACTACGCCACCTTTGAGGATCTTGGGTTTGGCGAGAAGAGCCTATCTCAGTAGCTTTTTTACTGGGAAAATGTGAGTCTTTTCAGTGACGGTCTTTTAGGTCAAAGACGTTTTTTCGGTACAAAAATGTACTGAGATGGGCTCCTAAGCCTGACGAGGCGGCCACTCCCAATACGAAGCTCGAGCTGATTTGATTTTTGGAGAATAGACATGTCCCGAGTCTGCCAAGTTACTGGCAAACGCCCAGTGAGTGGTAACAACCGCTCGCACGCATTAAATGCGACTAAGCGTCGTTTTCTGCCTAACCTGCACTCTCACCGTTTCTGGGTTGAGTCTGAGAAGCGTTTTGTAACTCTGCGTGTATCTGCTAAAGGTATGCGTGTGATTGACAAAAAGGGTATTGATACAGTTCTTTCTGAACTGCGTGCCCGTGGTGAGAAGTACTAAGGAGCTGAAAAATGGCTAAAGGTATTCGCGATAAAATTAAGCTGGTTTCTTCTGCTGGTACTGGTCACTTCTATACCACTACGAAGAACAAGCGTACCATGCCTGAAAAACTGGAATTGAAAAAATTTGATCCAGTTGTTCGCCAGCATGTGATCTATAAAGAAGCTAAAATTAAATAATTTTAGTGGATTGAAAAAACCCAGCGCTGCTGGGTTTTTTTATGCCTATTGATAGGGTTTCGAATGCTTGAGACAAATCAGGTTATACCCAATGGATTTCGAGTTGCATCGCGGCGGCAAGGGAATTCATCCCCGGGAGCATAGATAACTATGTGACCGAGGTGAATGAGTGCAGCCAACAAAGAGGCAACTTGAAAGACGAAGGGTATATTCGTAGACGTAACCCATTGTTCAGCTATACTACGCCTTTTTCACTATTAACCATCGGGCGTGACTGAAGGAAAATGGCTAAAAAGACCTTGAATATCTTACACACAGAATCGTCGTGTGGCTGGGGAGGGCAGGAGATCCGTATCCTGACCGAATCTCAGGGCATGATACAGCGTGGTCACCATGTGGTTATCGTTTGTTGTCCTACTTCTACCCTTTATCGTGAAGCCCATCGTTATGGCGTCCCCGTCGTCGCGCTCCCGATAGAAAAAAAGCGCCTTGCTTGTTTGCGGGCAATGCGTCGCTGGCTAAAGGCAGAAGGTGGTCAATTTGATGTTATTAATACACACAGTTCTACGGATTCCTGGTTGGTTGCAGCGGCATGTGCCACATTAAAGGGCACCCCTCCGATTGTCCGCACACGTCATGTCTCCACTCATGTGTCCAAATCTATAGCAACGCGTTGGTTGTATTTGAATGCCAGCCAGCATATTGTGACAACCGGTGAAAAACTGCGGCAATACCTGCATACCCATAACGCTTATCCACTCTCCCATATGACTTCTGTGCCGACCGGGATCGATTTGACGCGCTTTCGCCCCGAAAATAAGCAGAAGAATCGTCAGCGTATCGGCATTAAGGATAAACCCACGCTTGGCATTGTTGCCACAATGAGAACTTGGAAAGGGCATCGTTATCTGCTTGAAAGTTGGAAAATCCTTCATCAGCGTTATCCTGACTGGCAGTTGTTGTTTGTGGGGGATGGGCCGCAGAGAAAGAATTTAGAGCCACAAGTTCAGCAGGAAGGATTGAGCGAGAGCGTTATTTTTCTTGGTAATCGTCAGGATGTTCCTGATTGCCTGAATGCAATGGATATCTTCGCCTTACCTTCGTTTGGTAATGAAGGCGTTCCGCAAGGCATCATGCAGGCGATGGCGTGTGGATTGCCGGTTGTTTCTACCTCTGTAGGCGCTATCGCAGAGGCTGTTATTGATGGGGAGACGGGATACGTTATTGAACCCAAGCATGTCGAGCAGTTAACGGAAAAATTAGCATTTCTGATGAGTGATGATGAACTACGTTTACGAATGGGATGTTCAGCATTGGAACGGGCTACTGACTTATTTGGCATGAATAATATGTTAGAAAAAATGGAGTCTATTTTTTATCAAAGTATAGAAAATAAGCGTTGATGAACAGCAAGTTGAAACTCATCAGGATATTCTATTAGCGAGCACTGATTAGTTGAGTTAATTAAAATATAATGATTTTGTTTTTTGTTGCTGATGAACGCTCTCTGTTAGTGAATAGAACATTTAATTACTTTGCGATATAGTGCGTGCGATATAGTGCATTTAAGCCAGTGATTGAGCTGATTATTTAATATTCATTATTATGCAACCCAAAAACATTCTGATCATAAATATAGCCCGTTTTGGAGACACCTTGCTAGTAACGCCGGTTATTCGTGCATTGAAAGCAAAATGGCCGTCAGCCAATATTGATGTATTGGCACATAAAAAAACAAAAGAAATCCTAGAACACATTGATGCGATTAATGAGTTGAAGGCTTTTTCAAAAGGAAAGGCCAAATGGTGTGGGTGGTTTTCTCGTCAGCAGTACGAATTGGCGTTGGTTTATGGTCACGATAAATCATTGGTGCAGTATGCCAAGCGTAAAGCAAAACTGACCATGTATTTCTCGGATATTCCTGAGAAAAAATCAAATGAATATACAGTGGCAAAACCTTTGGAACTTATGCCAGCGCAGCAGGAAAGAGCACTATTAGTCAATGCGCTGGATGTTGAAATCAATGATTGGCGTTTGCAGTATTGTGTCAAACCACATGAAGAGAAATACGCCAGAGATTTTCTTCAGCGACAAGGATTGGTTAAACAACTGCGGATAGGCTTTCAGTTACAAAGTTTTCCGGCTAAAGCCTATCGTGATTGGCCTGTTGAGTATTTTCACGAACTTGCCCAGCGTATTTATTGTGATTATCCGCATGCCCACATTTTGTTGTTGGGCAGCAAAGAGGGGGAAGCCAGTGCCCAAACGCTGGTTGAAAAACTGGGATCCCACAGATGTACGTCGTTGGCGGGTCAAACGACAATGCGGCAGAATGCGGCAATCATGAGTCAGCTCGATCTCTACATAGGTGTGGATACCGGGACGACACATCTGGCTGGGGCATTGGGGATACCTATGGTTGCTTTGTATCATAGCTTCCATCCGGGCCGCTTTCTTGCTCCCCAGCAACATCCTAGGCTAATGGTAATTGAACATCCGGTAGATTATCAGCAGGCAACTCGTCAAGACACTATGTCAGCAATAACGGTAGAGCAAGTTTGGCATTCTGTGCAGAGACTGCTGGAAAGTGAACGAAAGGATAATGAATAAAATGAAAATAGGGTTTATCGATGTTACCGTTACGATGTCTTATGGCGGAATTCAAACGGCTGTTTGGGAGTTGGCTAAAGCATTGACAGATGCGGGGCATGAAATCCATATTTTCGGTGGCACGGGAGATGTTCGGCCTGCATTGGGCGAGCGGAACATTCATGTGCACACATTCCCATTTACTCCCAGAGAACGGGTAATTAATATTGGGCGTCGTTTTCAACGCATTGTTGAACGTTACTCTTTTGCCCGCCATGCCCGTGAAACAGTGATTGCTGAAGAATTCGACTGGGTGATTTTAACCAAGCCCTTTGATTTTTTCTGGCCTGGAATGATGCCTAAAACCTCGCAGACAAAATTTTGCTATATGAGTGGCGGAACCAGTTTTTTTAAAGGGGATCGAATCTTAGGCAAAAAAATATCCGCATGGGTTGCATGCAGCCATTTTAATGCCTGGCAGATCCAGCACCATTTTAAGCGATTTCCAAAAGTCATCTATAATGGTGTAGATATTGATAAATTCAAGCCCGCTGACACTGATGTCAGAACACGACTGGGTATTAGTGAAGAAACATTTTTGCTAACTTTTGCCGGCAGGTTGGTGGGTTGGAAAGGCATGAAGGTGGCTATTGATGCAATGGCTTTGCTGCGGGAACAGGATGTGAAGCTATTGATTATTGGTCATGGTGAGGATTTGCCTTCGCTGAAAAAACGGGTTTCCGCTCTACGATTGGAAAAATCGGTTGTTTTCCATCCATCAGTCAATCATGATCAATTATCCGAATTTTACGCAGCAGGAGATGCGGGTATTTTCCCCAGTATTGGTGATGAAGCATTCGGTATTACTATTGCTGAGGCAATGGCATGTGGGCGTCCGGTGATCGCCAGTTATATTGGTGGGATACCTGAAGTCGTTGGCAATGAGAATAATGCAGGTGTTTTGGTCACTCCGGGTGATGCCAAATCCATTGCTGATGCAGTCAACCGCCTTTTATCCTTGCCAGATAGAGGAAAACGTATGGGCACATGTGCTCGCCAGAGGATTGAGTCCCTGTATACTTGGGAACATTCTGCTATTCGCTTATTGAGTGCTATAAAAAAACAATGAAAATAGCCTATATTGATCCTTACCCTGTGCCTGATTACCGAGTGGCGTCATTGCAGATTTTGCAAAATGTAGATGCTTTTGCACGTCAGGGTCATCATGTTTGTCTAATTACGCCCAAAGGACAAAATCATGTAGAGGAGATTATTGGCAGGCCATTGCCACCTTCTGTGGAATTAATTTCTTTACATAATATTCGTAGAAAATGGTATTTCCCGCTGAATACACAAAAACTTTTCTATTTTCAGGTAACTAAATGGCTTAAAACGCATAAAGTGGATGCCATTTTTACCCGCAACATTAAAATGGCAAATTATTTATTGTGTAAGCACCCGGGGATCCCCCATTTCTTTGAAAGCCATGAAGTCTTTGCTCAATCATTTAAAGAATCCCATGATCTGACCAGGCGCCGAAACCAACACAAATATCAAAAATTAAAGAAAATTGAACAACGGGTTTACGGTAACTCTCAGGTTATTTTTGCCCTGACTTCGTTGTTGAAGGAGGATATCTATCAGGAATATGGTGTCAAAACACCGATTGTTGTGGCTCCTGATGGTGTTGATATCTTGGCGGTTGAGTCGGTGAAACAGACGTTATCGTTATCTAGCGGGGAAAATAAACACCCAACCCAAGTGTTGTATCTGGGGAGTTTACATCGCTGGAAAGGAGTTCCTACGGTGTTGAAAGCGATGTCTTACCTTGATGACGCTGTACTGAACATTGCAGGTGGTACTTCTGAACAGATCACAAAATTGAAGCATACTGCTGAGCAGATTGGCATCAGTGATAAAGTTAATTTCCTTGGTTTTATTCAACCTAAAAATCGCTTTCAGATTATTGCTGATAATGATATTTGTGTTTTGCCACTGACAAGAACCAGTATCGGCAGCCGCTATACATCGCCTCTCAAACTTTTTGAATATATGGCAATGGGTAAACCTGTTGTTATTTCTGATCTCCCTTCCATTCGAGATGCCGTCGATGAAAGAGCCGTCAATTTTGCTGATAGCGAAAATGCAGAAAGTTTTGCTGAACAGATCCGATGGTTGATTCATCATCCTGTTGAACTGACAGCCAAAGTTGCTCATTCTCAACAATTAATTGCAGAACGCTTTAACTGGGATCAACGTGCAAAACTGATTACGGGTGTGATGACAGAAAAATTGTCTCAATAAATATCTACTTTTCTATGTCCATCAAATCTGGCTGCAAATAATACATGAAAACGGTATTGTTATCTGCCTAGATGTAATGTTGTAGATAATTTATTCAAGGAGTCGGTATGCCGGAATTGCCAGAGGTGGAAACCAGCAGGAGGGGAATCGAGCCTCACTTGGTTGGTAATGTCATTCAATATGTCGAGGTCAGAAATTCGCGTTTACGCTGGCCTGTTTCTGAACAGATCATGAAACTCTCGGAGAGGCCGGTTCTCAGCGTTCAGCGACGGGCAAAGTATTTGCTTCTTGAACTGCCAGAAGGATGGATAATTATTCATTTGGGAATGTCTGGGAGTTTGCGCATTTTGTTGAATGAACTTCTGCCGGAAAAACATGATCACGTCGATTTGGTTATGGCTGATGGTAAAATTCTCCGTTATACCGACCCCCGGCGTTTTGGCGCATGGCTATGGAGTGATAATCTGGATGAGTGTTCTGTACTGGCTCACTTAGGCCCAGAACCCCTTTCTGAGCTGTTTGATGGTGAATATCTGTATTCTCTTTCCCGCAATAAAAAAACCGCCATCAAGCCTTGGTTGATGGATAATAAAGTTGTCGTTGGTGTCGGAAATATTTATGCCAACGAAGCCTTGTTCGTTGCACGTATCCTACCCGAACGCCCCGTGAGTTCACTGACACAACAAGAAGCCTATTTATTGGCTGAAACTATCAAGCAAATTTTGCGCCGTTCCATTGAACAAGGCGGAACGACACTGAAAGATTTTCTGCAATCTGACGGTAAGCCGGGATACTTTGCTCAGGAATTGTTTGTCTACGGCAAAAAAGGTGAACTTTGTCCGCAGTGTGGTGAAAAGATTGAGAGTATAAAGTTGGGGCAGCGTAGTACGTTTTTTTGCCGCCAGTGTCAGCATTAGTTATATAGGGGCTGATAATAAGAACCAAAATTGCCCCCAATAACCAGCCGTATCATTTGCCTAATTTTTGCAGCATTGCTTGTTTAACAGGCTTAGGCAGGAAGGATGAGACGTCGCCACCATGGTATGCAACATCTTTGATTAAGGATGATGAGACAAAAGACAGATTCTGGGATGGCAATAAAAAGACACTTTCCAATTCTGGTGTAAAGTGGCGGTTCATATTGGCAAGCTGGCATTCATACTCAAAATCAGAAACAGAGCGCACGCCACGAATCAAAATGGTCGCTTGTTCTTTTTTGGCAAAATTAGCCATGAGTTCACTAAACCCGACCACTTCGACATTCTCCAGATGATCTGTGACTTCTTTTGCTAAAGCAACACGCTCTTCCAGATTGAACATCGGTTTTTTTCTGTCGCTATTGGCGATGGCCAGTAAAACATGATCAAACATGTTTGCGGAGCGGGTGACGATATCAAGGTGACCGTAAGTGATGGGATCAAAGGTGCCGGGATAAATCGCTTTTCTTTTCATCGTTTTTTACTCTTTGTTTGAGTCAGTTCCCAAAGTGCAGCATATTTATTGAATGTATACTGAGCATTTACGACTGCCAATATTAGCCCTTGCTTGCCATCAAGAAACCCCGCTCTTAACAGCCAGGTTTTGAAAAATGCACCTAAAGTATGGCTTATGATCGAAAAATAATGGGTTTTTCTGCCTTGCTCATAACGATGTTTTGCCCAATCCCTCGCATAATTTAACTGTTTTTGCTGAAACTCCATCAGGTTGCGGCAGGTTAAATGACGCAAATCACCTTTTAATGTCACGATGGCCGCACCTTGAGTATCAAGGGATTCATGAACTTGATTGTCATTATATTGGTAATGTTCGCGGCGATAGAGGCGAATAACTTTATCAGGGTACCAACCGCTGTGCTTCATGAATCGCCCCATAAACAGATTGAGGCGGGCACAACTATAAACTTTCTTGCTGTTATCCGAATCAGCATCCTGAGCGGCCAGAATGTGCTCGATGGATGTTCTTAACTCTGGCGTCACGCGTTCGTCGGTATCGATCATAAAAACATAATCGCCGCTGGCATAGGATTGCGCTAGCTGTCGTTGGCGACCAAAACCGGGCCATTGTGTATTGGTGTAAACTTTTGCCCCCATCTCACTGGCTATTTGACAGGTTGCATCTGTACTGCCGGAATCCAACACAATGATTTCATCAGCCCAACTTACGGAAAGCAGACAATCTGCAATCAAATCGGCTGAGTTTTTGGCAATCATGACCACTGACAGACGTTTTTTGGCACTCATCAATGGCTCCTTGGCGGGAGATAAGGTTCCAGTAGTTTTAGTAAGCGCTGAAGAGCTCCCTGATTTTCGTGCAGTACTTCTGCGGCATGATGCCCATAATAGCGGCGATAGTCTTCATCGGTCAGCAGGCTATAAATGGCTGAATTTAACGATTGGCTATCGGTGACAGTAATAAGCCCATCAGCTTTGTCCAACTTGGCACAGATATCTTTAAAATTGAATGTATGCGGCCCCATAATCACCGGGATAGCATGCGCTGCTGCTTCCAATGGGTTATGGCCACCACGTTCTATCAAGCTGCCACCGACAAAAGCTAAGTCAGCGATACCATACAGGAGCATGAGCTCACCCATGGTATCACCGATAACGACTTGTACATTGGCATCAGGGACCGTTCCGGTACTTCTCAAGATCGAGTTCAATCCGGCTTTTTGTGTTAACTCTGCGGCTTTGCCGAAACGTTCAGGATGGCGAGGAACTAAAATCAGCAACAGTTCAGGAAATTGCTTGAGCAGTTTGCAGTGGGCTTCCAGAATAATGCTCTCTTCGCCATCATGAGTGCTGGTTGCTATCCATACCGGACGGTGAGGAGCCCATTGCCGGCGTAATGTGAGTGCTTTTGCTGCCAACTCCGGCGTAACGGAAATGTCAAATTTAAGACTCCCTGTCACAGACAGTTGGGAACGCCTTAAACCGAGCTCGATAAAACGTTCACCATCTTCCTGATTTTGCGCAGCGATTAGGGTTATTTTATTTAAGATTGTTTTGATAAATCCGTTAATTTTCTGGTATCCCGCAGCCGAACGGGCAGATAAGCGGGCATTGGCGATAACCAGAGGAATTTCACGCTGGTGCAATTGTGTAATCAGATTGGGCCACAGTTCGGTTTCCATAATGATCACCAACTTCGGGTTGATGTTATCCAGAAACCGGTTCATTGAACCCGGTAAATCGTAGGGAAGATATACATGGTTAACATCAGCACCAAGCGCAGAGAGAACCCTTTCAGAGCCTGTTGGCGTCATGGTGGTGATAGTAATGGGTAAAAAAGGGTAATGATGCCGCAAGATCCGCACTAACGGAATGGCGGCCAGTGTTTCTCCAACAGAAACGGAGTGAAGTAAAATTCCCCCAGGAGTCACTTTCTTGGCGCAAAAGCCATAACGTTCTCCCCAGCGTTTACGGTACGCAGGGGATTTGCGGCTGCGCAGCAGCAGACGTAACCAGATAATTGGCTGGATAAGGTAGAGAAGTACCTGATATAAACGAAGCAACATTCTATCAAATTCACTGACATAGACTGCGGGTATAATATCACATTGACTTGAAGAAAGTGTGTAAAATGCAACCCTAGTTAGCCATAACCAAGCAACGCTTGGCTATTCCTCTATTAATTCAATATATTGTTTCTGTATATAGCGTGCATCAAACTTGTCATACATCTCATCTGTAATTTGTGGTGGCGAATCGTAAACGAGTTGCATTTTTTCTGCCAAAGCATCGGAATCGAGTGCGGACAAATATTGTTTCAACTCGCCAGCCATTATTTCCCTGACCCCTCCGGGGCAATCAGTACTGACGATAGGGGTATGGCAAATTAACGCTTCAATTAAGACCGTTGGTAACCCCTCACTATCTGAACTGATAACAACTGCTTTTGCACCATTGATGATGGGGTGTGGGTTGGCGTGGAAACCCGCCAAAATGACTTTATCATCTAACTTATGTTCATGAATTTTCATTTTGAGCTGTTCTTCCATTGTCTTGGAACCCTGTCCCACAATGAGCAACTTACATGGAAGTTTAGCCTTAGCAAATGCATCGATTAGCCTATCCTGACGTTTTACTTGATGAAAACGACCCACATGCAGTATGTAGTCCAAGCCATGATACGGGTTTTTTTCTGATGCCTTTTCTCTTATTTCAGTAAAATCAAAAGGATTATAGATGGTTTTTATCTTCTGGGGTTGTATCGAAATATTTTTTAGTAGGTCGTCACCAACTGCATTGGAGACACAGACGAGCTTTCTATTCTCATAAACTTTTTTTATTTTTTCTTTTTTTATCCAATATGAAAACCCGCTTTTATTGCTTAAATATGATTGAGAAAAAATACCATGAATACAATGCCATACGTTGCATTCTTTTAATTTTTTTGATTTAACAACAATACGGTCAGTTTTATGAAGATTAGAAATCACAAGAGCAGGTTTGCCTTTTTGCTGGAAAAGCTCAAGCAAAACTTTATCCATTTCTTTCGCTCTGCGGCTGATCTCTTTAAGTTTTCTCAATGGCCCTTGGTAATTATCAACGCTTACAATGTAATGAATCCCTTCAGGTATGATGTAATCCAACTGAGTATTGAGTGAAAGTAATGAAATTTGATAGCCCGATTTATTCAAACCAGACGCGAGGCGAAGTGTAACGTTTTCAGCTCCGCCGCCGGGCAATCCATCAATAATAAAAAGAATGTGTTCTTTCACTATGCTAAAACTCGTTGATAAAGTTCAGTTAACTGTCGAGACAAATTTTCAGGAGTGACTGTCATTATTTGGTTTCTGGCCGCAATAGACATATCTGTTCCAAATATATTATCAGGGATACCATAGACTGCATCTCTTAATTTTGTAATATCAAGGGCATCGCAGATAAAACCGTTCTTCCCTTCGGTGATAAACTCTGCTCCTCCGCAGGTTGTACTCGTAATGACAGGCAACCCACAAGCCATCGCTTCCAAAACGACATTGGGAAATGGATCGTAGAGTGTTGGTAACAATAAAGCATCAGACAGCTGATAAAAAGGTAAGGTATTTTTTTGCAATCCCATAAACCGGATACGCTGATCACACCCCAGTGTTTTTGCCATTTCCTGATATTTTTTCTGTTCTTTGTCTTTGCCTATGACTAATAAATAGCTCTCTGTTTTTGCCACGGTTTGAATGGCTGCGGATAGCCCTTTTCGTTCAAATCCAGAACCGACATAAATCAAGCATTGGGCAGTGAAAGGGATTTGATATTGTTGTCTGAGTTGCAAACGCAATTGTTCATCGGCAGGAAAAAATTTTGTGTTATCAATTGAATTATAGATGACGGCGATTTTATCTTCGGCTACGCCAAATTCGTCGATAATTTCTTTTTTGATCATTTCGGCATTACAAATCACCTTTTTTAATGCAGGATCTGCATACATTTCTGCTTCTGCATTCATCACATAGCGGTGATACCTATCGTTTAACAGCCATTTTGCTTTCCATGCTGGCAGAATACGCGCGCGTTGGAGCAACCAACGTTTATGTACGCCATCTCCGGCCCGGTAAATATCGCAACCCGCAATGCGTTCATGGCTCTGAACTAAATCAAACTGTTCTTGTTGCCATAATTTTCGCGCTGATTTGGCAAAACCTTTTTCGCGACTGATTCTGCCATATTTAATCGGGTCGCATAGATGGATACGCCAATTAGGGTTATTTTCTCCCAACCAGGAACGTGTAATGACATTGAGCTCCAGCTGCTCGTGTTCCAGTGCTTCCAGAGCCCTAGAAATAAAACGTTCAGCCCCGCCATCCGGGCGATATTTTTGGCGAACAATAGCTAACCGCAATGGCTTCATGAAATATATTTCCTTGCTGCTGAAATGACGGCATCTACGGGGATAAGATCTAAATAACGTTCATTTGTGTGAGTTTTTATGTCGTCTGGATGAGGAATAGTGCCGTAGTCACCGGCCCAAATGACTTCGCCAATAGATTCCCAAGGTTTCCAGAATGTTAGTTTAGATGGGCCAAATAATGCTATACAAGGTGTTTTTAACGCAGCAGCCATATGCATAGGGACTGAGTCTACGCCAATAAATAGTTTAGCTTGGTTAATCAGAGCGGCAAGTTTAGGTAAAGTTAAGCTTCCTGCAAGAGAGAGGATCTTTTCTTTATTATCATGGCAATATGAAAGAATGGTTTTCACCATCTCCAATTCGCGCTCATCTGGCCCAGAAGTGATAATAATATTATGCCCGTCATTCAATAGTGAAGTGATCACTTCTGCCATTTTCTTTTCATCCCAACATTTGAAGAACCATCGGGACGTAGGTTGGATAACGATATATTTTTCTGAAAAATTATGCTCAGCAAGTGTCTTATTTACCCAACGTAAATCTTCACTATCATAACTCATTGTTACTTTGGTAATAAGGGAAGGAAGTTGCAACGGTTTCAGGATAGAAAGGTTTTGTTCTACCGTATGCAGAGAATCATGGTCATCGGTAGAGGCAACGTCAGTATGAAAAAAGCGCCATTTCCAATTTTGTCTTTTTGGGAAATCAAGGGCCAGACGCGTTGGTGCGCCAGTGAAACGAGTGATAAAGGCCCCTCGCCATTGATCAGCAATATTAACTACTAAATCATAGTGTTGCTGCCGTAATGCTTTTAGTAACGCCCACTCATGGGATAATTTTTTTCTTGTGCCTAATTGTTTCCATTTTCTGTCTATCGAAAAAATACGGGAAATATCTTTTGAGTTTTCCAGCATGGGGAGCGTTTCTTGATAAAGCAGTACATCAATTTTGGCATCTGGATAGTGGAAGGCGAGTGTGCTGATAACGGGAGTTATCAGTAACATATCGCCATGATGTTGCAGTTTTATCACCAAAATTCGTTTAATTTTTTTGTTTTTTGAAACCATATGCCGAGTTCTTTAGAATATCTGTGTAAATGGTGATCTTAATGTGAAAATCATAACGCGCTAATCTTCGTGAACTTCCAATGTTAACTTTGACAAAGTGTTTGTGCTGGATAGCGCTTACATTTTATCAGATAGCTGCCTTTCTCTAATTGCGCTATTTATCGGCTATGCGTACCATTAAGGCAACTATTATTATCACATTTTGGTGTATATCAATGTCATTACCTGCTTTTATTATCACGATCGACACCGAAGGTGATGATCTGTGGCAGAACCGCGAAAACATTTCGACAAAAAATACGCGTTATCTACCAAGATTTCAAAATCTCTGCGAGTGTTTTGGGTTCAAGCCTGTTTGGTTAACCAACTATGAAATGGCAATGGATGATAGTTACATCGAATTTGCTAAAGATGTGATTGCCAAAAATACGGGAGAAATTGGCATGCATTTGCATGCATGGAATAGTCCTCCCATTGTTCCTCTCACGGATGACGACATGCATTATAAGCCTTATTTGATTGAATATCCGAAAGAGCAAATCAAGGCAAAAATAGCGCTAATGACCAATCTGCTGGAAGAAAAACTTCAAACTAAAATGCTAAGTCATCGTGCTGGTCGTTGGGCTTTCAATGAATACTATGCACAATTGTTGCTCGAATATGGTTATCAGGTAGATTGTTCTGTGACTCCAAAGGTTAATTGGAGCTTAACTAAAGGTGACCCTAGCGGAAAGGGAGGAACCGATTATAGCCGTTTTCCAACCCATGCTTATTTTATGGATCTTCAGGATATTTCCAAAGACGGCGATTCTTCTCTGCTGCAAGTGCCAATGAGCATTCAATATAAGCACTCTCCGTTTATGAATTTTATTAAGCAAAAATATGATCACTTGCGGGGTAAACAGCGTTCACCATCGGTCAATTGGCTGCGTCCAAAAGGTGGAAACTTAGAACAAATGAAAGAAGTGGTTCAGAAAACGTTAGCATCTGGCAGTGATTATGTTGAATTTATGCTGCATTCATCTGAATTTATGCCGGGTGGAAGCCCGACTTTTCAGAATGAAGAACGTATAGAACAGTTGTATCAGGATTTGGAAGGATTATTTGAGTTTTTGAAGCCACAGACTCAAGGGATGACGTTGGCAGAGTATTACCAGCTAATATACGAGCGGTGATTTTATCCTTCATTAGCTATTTAGTAACATAAAGGAAGAGAAATTAAGATTCATGGACGAATTGCATTATAGTTAATCTCTTGATTTTATTATGGAAAATAAATTATCTTCAAATGTAATTAACATTATTTAGTTAAGGGTGTTTTTTTGTTTAAAATATAACTGTAGATTAGTTGATATTTAATACACCCTCACTATTAATAAATTAATTTAGAAGAACATAATGAAAAAGAAAAGATTTTCAACATTAAGAGCTTGGAATCGCAAACGAAACTATCTAATGAAAGATTTGAGATATTATGTGCGATTAATTGTTGCGAAATTTATATGGGATAAAAACAGGAAGAATGCTCTTGATATTAATATCATCAAGTCTGTACTGTTATTACGAAATGAGGGAAAAATTGGCGATATGATAGTTGATACTATCTTGCTGAGAGAATTGAGTAAATCAGGGTATCAGGTTGATGTACTGGCAACGGTGACCAATAGTATTATATTAAAGTATAACCCCTATGTTAGAGATGTTTATCTTGCTGATAATATTGATACTCCATCTTTTATAAAAAATTATTTTCATAATATACCGTCAGAAACAATAAATGTTCTAAAAAGTAACAATTATGACCTTGTCATTGATACGTCTTTGTTTGATACTCCTATTCACAGATTAAATTTGTTTAAACAAATTAATGCAAAAAATGTAGTTGGGTTTAATAAGGAAAAATGGTTAAACTGCTATACTAAAAATATACAGTTTGATTTTAATGAAAATCATGTGAAGCTGACATCTAGAGAAATAATGCATTTCTTGAATAAAAACGTTGGTGATTTTAATTATGAGTTATATTATCCAAATGAAATAAATATTAAAATAAAAAAATTTATTAATGAATTAAGATTAAAATCAAAAAAAATAATAGTTATAAACTCTTTCGCAGGAGATGCTGAACGTTGTTTATCTATAGTTCAACTTAAGAAAATAACGGAAAAATTAAGGAATAGCTATAAAGATATCAGTATGGTTTTTTTGGATCATGAGGATAAAATTGATATAGCTGAATTTTCTGATGTATATAAATACCAATCTGAGTCATTACATCATACCATATCTCTTATATCACACGCGGATCTTATTATATCGCCTGATACATCTATTGTTCATATATCTGCAGCATATAAAAAGCCGCTAATTGCAATTTACCAGGATTTTAAATCAAATAAAAAATTGTGGGAGCCTGGATATGATGAAGCAATTCAGATATTAGCAACGCATGGAAAGTTACATGAAAATAAAGATATTGATGATATTATTGCTGAATCAGTAAAGAAGATATTTCCAGTTTAGTAAATTACTCCAGCATGGCTTTGTTTCACCTGCTGGAGGCGTTAACTTCTTACGTAATTCTACCGCCAAAGATGATTTATATTCGAATCCAATAATAATTTAAATTACAGCCTCATAACCATCAGTAACCCCCTTTTAGGGTGTAGTATTGAATCCACCTGCTTTGCAGGTGGGCAGCAATAGGTTTTTACTCTATTTGTGAAAATAGCAAAACGGATTCGTCTGCTGTTAACACTCTATCATTATCTCTTTCTATGCTTAGGGTTAATGGATTGATATCATAGCCAATAAGGTTTGATAATATATACTTATTCATTAATCCGCTAAGGTAGCCATCTTTATTTCGGAATGATTCTATAAATTGGCAGCCAAAATGCTGACTATTTGATTTGTACATAAATGGTACAAGATATTGATCTCTGCCTTTTTGATAACCATGTCCCTTATTAACAATTTCCCCATGATCAGATGTATATATCAGAGAATAATTAATACTTTTTTTATCAATTACATCGTATATTCTCTTTATAACTCTATCTGTATGATGGATAGTTAAGTCATAGTTATTAGCATTAGGTAGTGCTATTTTATCTGTGTCATCGTAATTATTATAAGGCATATGACTACCATGCAAATGAATTACAATGAATTTTTTTCCTTCTTTATCTAAGAGAGCTGTATCTAATAGAGAGGCTAGGTTGTCGTCTTTAAAATTTGTAAGTTTTATTACATCAGATTTTTTCGCAATAAAACCATACTTAGATGAATGTAAGCCATTTAATTCTTGAGACCCCAACCAATACGTTTTATAGCCATTTGATTTAGCCATATCTATTATTGATTTGTTCTTAAATAAATTTTCTTCGCTTTCAGGGTCGTGAAAAGCAAGGGACATAGAAACAGAATTTCTTGTTATTGGTGCGCTAGAATGTGCATTATTTATTATACATCCTCCATTGGAAGAAAATATATGAGCCATATTTGGTGTTGTGTTTAGTTTGTATCCATATGCGCTATAATGTGTCGATAATGATGATTCACCCATTATTAAGATAACAACATTAATATTAGAATTTTTCTTTCCTATTATTGATTTATTAAATTCACTTATTTCACTGATATTTGCATATTTATTATTTGAATGGCTTGAAATATATAAATATACAAAGTCACCAATAACCGCAGGATATCTATCTCTTATAAAACGACCTATTGTTTTATCTTCTTCGCGGATGTCAGACAATAATTGTTTGTCTACGGCAGATGTACTAAGATAAAGTGTAGTGATAAAAATAAATATAGGTAATATTTTAAACGCCAAATGGTACTGAATGTTTTTTGTTTTTTTTCTTATTAAATAAAATAAAACTATTGTAACTAATAAAGACGGCAATAACATTATAAAAAATAAATGTCCAGCCATAGATAACGATTCTTCTTTATTTGTTTCAATAAAAGAATCTAGAACTGATACTGATACTCTTTCACCAAAAATAAGAGCATAGTTTGTTTGAATAATTAGGAAAAAAAGCAGTAAACTACCAATGCCAATCAGAATCTTATTCTTTTCCTTAATTAAAAATAAAATTGATAAGAGTAGAGCAAACGTTGATAAGTGAGGAATGCTTGAATCTTTTTGAAAAATAAAGAGATTCAATAGGTAAGATAAACTAAATACTGAAAGAATGGTCAAAATGTATTTGTATGATGTTTTTTTCATTAAATTCATAGAGTATACTGTTTTATAGCGGTATAAAACATGCGATTATACATGTGTTAATATTTTAAACAAAAGAATATGTGATCTTTTATAACAAATGAATAGTTGTGATTGTGATCGCTCTTACCGACAGGCTCAGCTCTTTGGTTTATATCTTTGTATTCGAGTGTTTCATAAAAAAACATTTAACAAAAATAAGGTATAAAATGTCACTTAGGCCTTTCCTGTTCGTAATAATTAACGGATGGAACCTATAACTGTTTTTTTCTAGGGATAATGGTTACTAATATTAAGAGTTTTTATTTAACCTATTGATTTACCAGAGAGTTAATTTTTAAAATCCCTCAACTGTAAATTTGTGCTGGTTCAAATCTGCCATGGACACCAAACATAAGTTTATTAACATCTACCCAAGTAAACTAGCTTCTATGCTGGCTGATAAATAAGTTATTTTTATGTCTACTTTAGTTCATTGCAATCAACATGCGCCACATGCAGGTCATAAACTGAGCTTCTATTATTAAACGTGTTCTTAAATATGAAGCTAATCGCATGAACTAAATGATGTGGGTGAATATTCAGGAAGCAAAGGCATGGTGTCAACAAGGCGATAAAACCATGCGTTACTCTCTGGGTAATCCAACTTTTGAATATAAAAATCGATGGTGTGAAATATTCCCACTAGGGAAGGTGCTTTTTTAATTTATCTTTCAACCAGCAGCTAACCTCCAATGGAGCAACACCCTGCATCGTGCAATCCACGGACTTCAAAGGATGCTGCTCTTTCCCGTATCCCCCAATCAGTCCCGGATCTGTCGGCCCGAATAGCGTAATGTTGGGCCGATCAAGTGCCGCAGTCAGATGACTCAACCCGGTATCAACGGATACCACCGCTTTTGCATCCGCAAGGACTTGAGCGACTTCAGCAAGCGTCAATTTCGGCAATATATCAACATGGGAAAATCCTTCGGCTAATCGGATTGCTCGTTGGTGCTCATGTTCTGCGCCCCACGGCAGTTTGATTCGCATGCCTGTTGATTCAATCTCTGCGATAAGTTGCCGCCAGTGATTTTCAGGCCAATGTTTTTCATCGCGAGTTGTTGCGTGGAGAAATACCAAATAGTCGCTTTGGTTGCCTGTTTTTGGGTTCAGAAAGTGGCGGGCGATGCCGTAATCACCTTGCTCTAATGGTTTTTTATAACCCAGGCTTTCAGCAAACAAAATTCGAATGCGCTCAACTGCATGTTGTTGTTTGCTGACAGCATGGCAATTATCGTAGAAGAAACTTGCAAGGGGTTCTCGGATGCTTTTTCTGTCATAACCGTGTTTCGGGCCGTTCGCCAGCCGAGTTACCAGAAAGGCACTTTTTAGCAGCCCTTGTGCATCAATGATTGCGTCATATTGGTGCCGCTGTAATTTTTGTCGGAATTGAGCTCGCTCTTGGCGAATATCTTTTCTGAACCAATTTTTTCGCCAACGGCGAATGGCGACAGGAATGACGTTTTCTACAGCATCGTGCCAAGTCGGAATTTGCGCAAATCCTTCTTCGACCACCCAATCAAATTGAATATCAGGAAACTGTTTTCTTGCATCAGTTAATGCCGGCAGAGTATGCAACACATCCCCCATTGAAGATGTTTTTACCACTAAAACACGCATTAATCCTGGTTCTCCGGCTGTAATAATTTGTCTAACGAAGCTAAAACCATCTCGGGTTGAATATCTATCAAGCTTTGGTGATAACCACCGTCGTGGTCACCTTTCCTGATTTTATGGTATCCCGTGATCAGGCGAATCACTTCGGCTTTATCGGAGAGCGGAGGCGTAAAATCTGGGCTACTTGGGCCATATAACGCGACTAAAGGACGGTTTAATGCTGCCGCAATATGCATCAAACCCGAATCATTCGTGACGATTGCATCACAGGCTGCGATGATATTAACGGCTTGTTCAAGTGATGTCTTCCCTGCCAGATTGAGACATTCTTCACGGGCATCATCGCCTAACAGTGCACGAATATCTTCCCCTGCTTGATTATCTTTGGCAGAGCCAAACAGCAATATTTGATAGCCTTGGGCGATTAATTGTTCGGCCAGAGCGGCATAATGATAATGTGGCCAGCGTTTGGCTGGGCCGAATTCAGCTCCCGGGCAAAAGCCAATAATCGGGCGATGATCAGCAATATTGAATGCGGTGGTTGATTCTGCAATCTCTTCGTCATTAACACTCAACTGTGGCCATAACAGTGGTTGAGGAAGATCTTCGGCACCACGAATTTTCTTCCCTTCATACGCGAGAGCTGCATAGCGTTGAACCATCAGAGGGAAAGCGCTTTTATTCAATATCCGGACGTCATTCAGCAATCCATAACGCATTTCACCGCGCCAGCCTGTGCGCAGTGGGATATTGGCGAAGAAAGGCACCAGCGCAGATTTGAATGAATTGGGCAGTACATAGGCTCGGTCGTATTTACTTTCCCGTAATGTGACGCCAAGCCGGCGGCGTTCCCCTAAAGCAAGGACGCCATGACCAAGTGGCATGGCTAATGCCTGATTCACTTCCGGCATTTTTGCCAGTAATGGACGGCACCATGCGGGTGCCATCACATCAATTTCTGCATTGGGGTACAAAGCTTTCAACGTGCGGTAGAGGCTTTGTGACATCATCATGTCACCTACCCATGATGGGCCGATCACCAATATCTTCATAGAAGTCGATTAATTATCCTGATTGAGCCATTGCATATATTCAGCGACACCTTCGGCAACGGTCTTGAATGGTTTTTCGTAACCAGCAGCCCGAAGTTTTGTCAAATCAGCTTGAGTAAAACTCTGGTAGCGGCCTTTTAATTTTTCCGGGAAATCAATGTATTCTAGCTCCGGGGATTTCTCTTTATGGAATTCCGTGACAGCATCAGCAACAGCTTGAAAAGATTCTGCCCGGCCAGTGCCGCAGTTAAAAATACCGGAAACGCTGTTTTTCCAGAACCACAAGTTAACAGCAGCAACATCACCCACGTAGATAAAATCGCGGCGGAAATTTTCGCTACCTGCAAAGAGTTTTGGATTTTGCCCTTGGTGAATTTGGTTGTTTAAATGAAAAGCAACACTCGCCATGCCGCCTTTATGCCCTTCGCGAGGCCCATACACGTTGAAATAACGGAAGCCACAGATTTGGGAATTGGCGTGAGGTAAAATATCACGGACATACTGGTCAAACAGGAACTTGGAATAGCCATAAACATTGAGGGGTTTTTCGTACTGACGCTCCTCAATGAAATTATCACTGCGGCCACCGTAAGTTGCAGCAGAAGAGGCATACAGGAACGGAATGTCACGCTCAAGGCAATAATGCAGTACGTCTTTGGAATATTGGTAATTATTGTCCATCATATACTTACCATCCCACTCTGTTGTGGATGAGCAAGCACCTTCATGGAAGATGGCATCAATGTCACCTAAATCGTCACCTGCAACGATACTGGCGATAAAATCTTCCTTATCCATGTAATCGGTGATATCCAAATCAACCAAATTGACAAATTTTGTGCCGTCTTTCAGGTTATCAACAACCAGAATATCCTTATAGCCTTCATCATTCAGTGCCTTGACAATATTGCTGCCAATAAACCCTGCGCCACCAGTGACAATAATCATTTGGCTCACCTCTAAATAGTCTGTTCACTTTATACCCTATAGCTGTCGCCTTTCAAGTAACTGCGCTTCCGGCCGCAATGAGAATTTTATCGGGTATATCTTTGGGGGCGTATAATACCACTTAACCCTACTGACGACAGCTGGTTAAACAGGGGAATATCCTGAAACATTATCGGATAGCAGTTTCTGAGCCGTGATCAGCCTTACAAAGTTGATATTATCTTTCCCGTTGTGTCGTCACTGGCAGGATCTATCAGTAAAATACATCCGCCTTTCACTTTATTAGGTACTCAGGAGAGAAAAATGTCAGCGTCGTTTTACCAGAAAATTAATGAACAATTAGAGCAAACCCGTTCCGAAGGGTTATTCAAAAGTGAACGTATTATCACTTCTGCCCAGAATGCCAATATTTCTGTTACTGAGGGTAACCAAGTCATTAATTTTTGTGCCAACAACTACTTAGGCTTGGCCAATCATCCTGACCTGATCGCGGCCGCAAAAGCAGGAATGGATAGCCACGGTTTCGGTATGGCTTCTGTCCGTTTTATCTGTGGTACACAAGACTCCCATAAAGAATTAGAAAATAAGATAGCTGAATTTTTGGGTATGGAAGATGCCATTCTGTACTCATCATGCTTTGATGCGAACGGCGGTTTATTTGAAACTTTGTTTGGGCCGGAAGATGCGATTATCTCTGATGCCTTGAACCACGCTTCCATCATTGATGGCGTCCGTCTGTGCAAAGCAAAACGTTATCGCTATGCCAATAACGATATGCAGGAATTAAGAACGCAGCTGGAGAAGGCAAAAGCTGAGGGGGCGCAAAATATAGTGATCGCAACTGACGGCGTATTCTCTATGGACGGCGTCATTGCTGACCTGAAATCCATCTGTGATCTGGCTGATGAATTCGGCGCACTGGTCATGGTTGATGATTCACATGCGGTTGGATTTGTTGGTAAAAATGGTCGTGGCACGCATGAATATTGTGATGTCATGGGACGCGTTGATATTATCACTGGTACACTCGGCAAGGCGCTGGGTGGAGCATCTGGTGGCTACACAGCAGCACGTAAAGAAGTTGTAGAGTGGCTTCGCCAACGTTCACGTCCTTATTTGTTCTCAAACTCTTTGGCTCCCGCTATTGTTTCGGCATCCATTAAGGTTCTGGATATGCTGAAGAATGGTGATGATCTGCGCGAACGCCTTTGGAAAAATGCAAATTTATTCCGTGAAAAAATGACTGCCGCAGGCTTTACTTTGGCGGGGGCTGATCATGCCATTATTCCTGTCATGCTGGGGGATGCGAAACTGGCACAGGAATTCGCGGCTGAATTGCTGAAAGAAGGCATCTATGTGATTGGTTTCTTCTATCCGGTTGTTCCTAAAGGTCAGGCTCGTATCCGAACTCAAATCTCAGCAGCCCATACAGAAGAACAAATTGAACATGTAGTCGCTGCATTTACACGCATTGGCAAAAAACTGAACGTCATTGCCTAAGGTATCCCTATGAAAGCACTGTCAAAATTGAAGTCAGAAGAAGGGATTTGGATGACAGATGTGCCCAAACCAGAACTTGGGCACAATGATGTGATGATTAAAATCCGCAAAACTGCCATTTGCGGGACGGATGTTCACATCTATAACTGGGATGACTGGTCTCAAAAAACGATTCCTGTTCCGATGGTCGTCGGGCATGAGTATGTCGGGGAAGTGGTTGCGATTGGCCAGGAAGTGAAAGGGTTCAAGATTGGCGATCGTGTATCGGGTGAAGGTCATATTACCTGTGGTCATTGTCGTAACTGCCGGGGTGGAAGAACTCACTTGTGCCGCAATACTACAGGTGTCGGTGTAAACCGAGCGGGAGCCTTCGCTGAATATCTGGTGATCCCTGCATTTAATGCTTTCAAAATTCCAGACAATATTCCTGATGAGCTGGCAGCTATTTTTGATCCGTTCGGTAATGCCGTACATACAGCCCTGTCTTTTGATTTGGTTGGGGAGGATGTTCTGGTATCCGGAGCTGGCCCTATCGGTATTATGGCAGCAGCAGTATGTAAGCATGTAGGTGCCCGCCATGTTGTCATCACGGATGTCAATGAATACCGACTTGAACTGGCTCGTAAAATGGGTGTAACCCGAGCTGTGAATGTCAGTAAAGAAAATTTGACTGATGTGATGCATGAACTGGGCATGACGGAAGGTTTTGATGTTGGGCTGGAAATGTCGGGTGCACCGCCTGCATTTCGTTCACTGCTCAATGCCATGAACCACGGCGGACGCATTGCTTTGTTAGGCATTCCACCTTCAGATATGGCAATAGATTGGAATCAGGTCATTTTCAAGGGCCTATTTATCAAAGGCATCTATGGGCGTGAAATGTTCGAAACATGGTACAAAATGGCAGCCTTGATCCAATCTGGTTTAGATCTGACACCAATTATTACTCACCAGCTTTCAATTGATGACTACCAAAAAGGCTTTGATATCATGCGGTCAGGGCAATCTGGCAAAGTTATCCTGAATTGGGATTAATGAGTGAATGTAATCTGAGTTTAACTAGCTAAAAGTCAAATAGCTAAAAGCCGGAACAGGCGCCTGTCTTTTTAGAGGCGTCTGTTTTAGCGTTTTCTGGTCGGTTATCTGGTGCTGTTTGTTCTGGGAGCTTGCCCAATACATTTTGAATTTGCTGATTGAAGGTATTCACGATGACATTATTCGTCAGCGCGTTTGCTGCCATCTTGAGATAATCCATTGGAGTCCTAGGCGCTGGTTTTGCTCCCTGATGCTTTATACACTTGAGGGCCGTCTGCTTGTCATTTCTACTTGTCGGTATTGGGGCGAGTAACATGCCGGGGGTAACTAACTCAATGTCGCTGGGTAATGTCGCCAGTGTTTGCTGTAAAGCCCGGATGGTTGTTGGGTGTGGATGCCCGATGGCGATGGCAAAACCTTGCTTGCGTGCAAGAGTCATCGCACGATTGAGCTGATGCCGTGTTTCTGCCTCAGTTTGGACATTATCCAAAAAAACATTCCGGCGGATCACTGGAACTGATGTTCCCATCGCTGCTTTGGTAGCTTGGGTATTACCGATAGTCACACTATCCAGAAAATATAGGTGATGGTTCGATAACACCTGCATCACTTTCTCCATGCCCGCGAGATTAGATGTCATTGCGCTGCCCATATGGTTATTCATGCCCACTGCATGGGGAACCTTCTGTATGGCATGTTGGATGATACGTTCAATTTCTTCTCGGCTCATGGCGGGATGCAGAGTATTTTTTTCCAAAGGTTGTTTACTCAGTGGCGCCATCGGCAGGTGGATCAAAATTTCCCGTCCCTGCTGATGCGCTTTTTCTGCCATTTTTCTGCCGTGTGGCGAATCAGGAAGGATTGCGATAGAAATCGCAGTGGGCATTTGCAATATTTTAGTTTCTTCATTAACGCGATAGCCAACATCATCAATAACAATGGCTAAACGAGCCGCTTGGGCATTTAGGTTGATAAACAATAAGGTGAAGAATGAAAATATCCACAACCACAGCATGAACGGACTGGTACGCTTGATTGACCGGTTTTGCACCTTCACCATTAGAATATTCATCCTATCTTTTTCTTGTCCCTTATTTTCCTAACCACGGCAATGGATTAACAGCCCGTCCTTGACGACGAATTTCAAAGTACAGGGAAGGTTGTTGCTGTCCACCACTGTTACCGACCAATGCAATTGGCTGGCCTGCCCGAACCTGTTGACCAACTTTGACCAGCGTACTTTGATTGTAACCGTAAATGCTCATATCACCTTTACCGTGTTCAATAACGACAACCAAGCCATAGCCTTGTAGCCAGTCTGCCAATAGTACACGCCCATCAGAAATAGCCTTCACTTCGGTTCCCTCAGCCGCAGAGATAACGATTCCTTTCCAGCGTAGTTCCCCTTGTATTGTGTCGCCAAAATTATGAATGACACGACCGCGGACTGGCCAAACGGCTTGCCCAGCCGGACGCCCAAGTCCTCCTGTTCTGGCCATCAAGGCGCGCTCATCTTCTGTCGGTTTGTAACTGGAACCTTTTTGTTTAGCTTGCTTCTGCTTCGCGGCAACTTGAGCGCGAACACGGGCGGCTTCACGAGCTTCCCGTTCAGCGCGAGCTTTGGCTTCCCGTTCAGCTTTGGCAATTTTATTTCTCAGACTGATTTCGTTTTGTCGAAGCTCTGTCAGGCTCTGCTGATCTTTTTTCAGTGAAGATTCCAAAACAGTTAACGTCTTCTGTCTGGCTGTACGGGCCACTTCCATTTGTTGCTTTTGTTGTTTTTTGCTTATGAGTATCTCTTTTTGTTCACTTTGCTTTTGTAGCTGCAACTTTTTTTGCTGGTTAAGCTCTATGGTTGTTTGCTGTAATTTGGCGATAGTTTCCTGCCGGGCCTGATTTAAGTAACTGTAATAAGCAAGAATGCGTTCTTTACGTTGAGTATCTTGCCTATTGAGCAACAATTCTAATCCTTGGTGATTTCCTTGCCGGAATGCGGCATTCAATTGTTTGGCAAGTAATTGTCGCTGTTCTTTTTGTTGCGTTTGCAGGCGCTTGATATTTGCATCCAGTGATGAAACTTCATTTCCCAGCTTGTTCAGGCGAGCTTGTGTAGTGTGTAGTGAACGTCCTACTTCTGAGATAATGCCTTCTTGTTCCTTTAATTGACTGAGTAAATTAGTGCGTTGTTTTTGCTGTAGTTTTACGCTTTTTTCTTTCTCGGCAATATCCTGCTGAATATCCTTCAGTTGGTTCTTATTATCTGAAATCTGATTTGCGAAGGTACTTGCACTTAAGCTGAAAAAAGCAAACAACAAGGCACAAAGCAGCGATATTCTGCTTTTATTCTGCCACTGATATTGTTTATGCCGACTACTGCGGCTCTTCAAATCCTTATTTTCAGCCATCTTATTGAATACCTTGCTGCTATATAGCCATATAGTGCTCGATTATTTCATGAGGAATCTCACCTGACCAGAGAACAACCTGTTTTTTATCATTAATATAAGTTTTAGTTAATTTAGTTCATTTATTGTCGAAGATCCTGCTTTGGTCTTAGTGTTGCATGAAATATTTTGATATTGCATCACAACCCCGTGATTGTTAGCAGATTTTTTGTTTTTTCTCGAAACTCTCCGCAAAATCTGCACAAATGTGCATAGTGTTGGTGCTAATTGGCTGTAATTGACGCAACACACAGGTATACTCTGCTACCTTAGATATTTGTTATTAACTAACGGGAGTTGTTGCCCTCCATGCTGCAAGAAATCATGCAATTTATTAGCCGGAACACGATCCTGAGCCTTGCCTGGATTGCATTGCTGGTGGCTGTCATTGTCATGACGGTGAAAAGTGTGTTCTCCAAGAGTAAAGAGATCACCCGTGCACAAGCTATTCATTTTATCAACAAGGAAGATGCTGTCGTCGTGGATTTACGCTCCCGTGACGATTTCCGCAGAGGGCATATCATTGGTTCCGTTAACCTGACGCCATCTGAGATTAAAGACAATAATCTGGGTGAGTTGGAAAAACATAAAAAACAGCCTGTCATTGTTGTGTCAGCGAATGGGATGGAATCGAGAACGCCAGCTGAAAATCTGGTGCGTTTCGGTTTTGAGCAAGTTTACTCCCTGAAAGAAGGGATTGCCGGATGGTCAGGTGAGAATCTGCCGCTATCCCGAGGCAAAAAATAACGAACTCAGGTGCGAGCAGTATGCTTGCATCAGTAAAGTTTAATAAGGACATCTGAAAAAGGTAAATATTATTATGTCAGAACAAAACACCCCAGAAATGGCTTTCCAGATCCAACGTATTTACACGAAAGACGTTTCTTTTGAAGCACCAAAAGCCCCACAGATTTTCCAACAGGAATGGCAGCCGGAAGTGAAATTGGATCTGGATACGGCATCCAATGAGCTGGCTCAGGGCGTTTATGAAGTTGTTCTGCGTGTTACTGTAACCGCAGCATTAGGAGAAGAAACCGCATTTTTGTGTGAAGTTCAGCAGGCGGGTATTTTCTCCATTGACGGGATTGAAGGAACCCAGCTGGCACATTGCTTAGGTGCATACTGCCCGAACATCCTGTTCCCATATGCCCGTGAATGCATCACCAGCCTGGTAGGCCGTGGTACTTTCCCACAACTGAACCTGGCACCCGTTAACTTTGATGCTTTGTTCATGAACTACCTGCAACAGCAGGCTGAGTCTCAGCCTAATGAGGCTGCACAGGAAGCCTAATGAATACTGCTTCTATGACAGTAATCGGTGCCGGTTCATACGGCACCGCTTTAGCGATTACTTTGGCCCGCAATGGATATGACGTTGTTCTTTGGGGACATAATCCAGAGCACATAGATTCCTTGCAGCAGGCGCGTTGTAATCAGGCATTTTTGCCGGATGTTTCTTTTCCTGATAGTTTACGGCTTGAGGCTGATCTGGAGAATGCTGTTTCAGCAAGCCGCAATATTCTGATTGTCGTTCCAAGCCATGTTTTTGGTGACGTTTTACAGAAAATACAGCCGCATTTACAACATGATAGCCGCATTGTTTGGGCTACAAAAGGGCTTGAAGCAGAGACTGGTCGCCTATTACAAGATGTGGCTCGTGAGATATTAGGTAATGAAATCCCCTTGGCGGTAGTTTCTGGCCCGACGTTTGCTAAAGAGCTGGCAGCAGGTTTACCGACCGCGATAGCTGTTTCTGCGACAACTCCTGAGTTTGCTGAGGAGCTTCAGCAACTTTTCCATTGTGGCAAAAGCTTTCGGGTATATAAAAACCCAGATTTCATTGGAGTGCAGCTTGGCGGAGCAATAAAAAATGTTATTGCAATCGGTGCGGGGATCTCTGATGGTATGGGGTTCGGGGCGAATGCCCGTACGGCGCTGATTACCCGCGGGTTGGCTGAGATGAGCCGTCTCGGCGTGGCGTTGGGCGCAGATCCGTCTACATTCATGGGAATGGCTGGGCTGGGTGACTTAGTGCTGACGTGCACAGATAATCAATCCCGTAACCGTCGCTTTGGTATGATGCTGGGACAAGGTATCAATGTTGATGACGCTCAGCGTGAAATCGGGCAAGTTGTTGAAGGATATCGCAACACCAAAGAAGTCAGGGCGCTGGCAGAAAGTGTGAGTGTTGAAATGCCTATCACAGAACAGATCTACCAGATACTGTACTGCAATAAAAATGTGATTGAGGCGGCCCAAGCATTATTGGGAAGAGCTACAAGAGATGAGGGTGACGGATCTACCCTATGAATTTCAAGTTGTAGGGCAGCGGTAAAGGAATGACAAATTCGTCGGAAACGCATTTGCCCAGCAAAATGCTGGCCAGAGGTCGAGAGGCAAGAGCCTTTTATCAATCCCCAAGAGCACAATAGATAGCCGTATATTTATAAAAATGGTGACTGGGGCGAGTGAGCCAATAAAGCTGTAACTTGAAAGGCGACGGGTATCAATCTAAAAAAATGAGAACACAGATTATGTCGCGAGAAGAGCTGAACGAAGTCTGGAAAAATATAAAAAGCGAGGCAAAAGCGCTGGCAGATTGCGAGCCGTTATTAGCCAGTTTTTTTCACGCGACACTACTCAAGCATCAAAATCTGGGTAGTGCTCTGAGCTATATGCTGGCAAATAAGCTGGCTACACCGATTATGCCTCCCATTGAGGTCAGGGAAGTTGTTGAAAGCGCGTATTGCAGTGACCCACACATGATTGAATCGGCAGCACGTGATATCAAAGCTGTTCGGCTGCGAGACCCTGCAGTAGACAAATACTCAACACCTCTGCTGTATCTTAAAGGTTTCCACGCACTACAGGCTTACCGCATCGCCCACTGGCTGTGGAAGCAAGATCGCCAGGCATTGGCGATTTACCTGCAAAACCAGATTTCAGTTTCATTTGGCGTAGATATTCATCCTGCTGCAAAAATTGGCTGTGGCATCATGCTTGACCATGCAACGGGTATCGTCATTGGTGAAACAGCGGTGGTGGAAAATGATGTTTCTATTCTGCAATCTGTAACACTTGGTGGTACCGGTAAAGCGGGGGGCGATCGTCACCCTAAAGTGCGTGAAGGAGTAATGATTGGTGCGGGTTCGAAGATCCTAGGGAATATTGAAATTGGCCGCGGTGCTAAAATTGGGGCAGGTTCGGTTGTATTAAGACCCGTTCCACCTCATACCACCGTAGCAGGTGTGCCGGCCAGGGTTGTTGGAAAACCGGAGAGTGATAAACCATCACTGGATATGGATCAGCATTTTAATGGTGCCAATAATGGATTTGAGAATGGGGATGGGATTTGAAATTCTGTTTTCTTCTTATAGTCACTAAGTAGAACATTCAGCGCGGGTTAGGCGCTGAATGTGGTTAATTATTATCAATTTAATCCCGCAATAACGCTCCTGGATAACCCAGTTGCCGCCACGCTTCAAATACAACCACAGAAACAGAATTGGATAAATTCATGCTCCGGCTATCCGGCAGCATCGGAATTCTGATCTTCTGTTCAGGTGGCATATTATCCAGCACATAAGATGGCAACCCACGAGTTTCTGGGCCAAACATCAAATAATCACCATCACGATAACTTACATTACTGTGCGCTGGTGTGCCTTTTGTCGTTAAAGCAAACAGACGTGCGCCAGACGGAGATTGTGAATTGACTGAGCTGAGCCTCTCACTTTCCAAGAATGCATTGTAGTCATGGTGCTGCTTGATATTGGCAAACTCATGGTAATCCAATCCTGCGCGACGCAGGCGCTTGTCATCCCATGTGAAACCTAAAGGTTGAATAAGATGAAGCTGGCAGCCAGTGTTGGCGCAGAGGCGGATAATGTTGCCTGTGTTAGGCGGGATTTCTGGTTCGAATAGGACGATGTTTAGCATGGTTGTCTCCCAATTAAGGGAGTTATGATTGCTAGTTTGAATTCCAAAATGGAAAAACTAAAAATGGGGAATCAAATGAATTATAGGTGTTTAAATTCAGTTCGTACTGTGTTAGCAATACCTTGTTCGAGCGTGACTGGAGGTATAAAACCTGTTTGAGCTATGGAATCAGATTTAAATTGTGTACGGGCACAGAATTTTTTAACTCTAATACTACTTATTGGAAATTCTTTTTTTGTTACCTTAGACAAAATATCGAAACAATAACCACCTAATATCCCAATTGTATATGGAATTCGAATATTAGATTTCTTTTTTCCTAATGAATTACAGATGACATCTGTTAATTCATTCATAGTAAAATCAGGTTTATCTACATAGTTGAAAACATGTCGTCCTGAATCAAAAGTTGTTGAGAATTTTAAGAAGGTCGCAACATTCTCAACATATGCCATCGACTTTTTGTTATTACCTGAACCAATCATTAAGAAACGCCCAGAAGCTATTTGCTTGAATAGGTTATAGACATTGCCTCTATTATTTTCACCAAAGACAACGGTTGGACGAATGGTTACTAATGTTCTATCTGTTTCTTTTGCTTGCCAAGCATCGTATATGTGCTCAGCTTCTAATTTCGATTTCCCATAATCGTTAAAAGCATTGAAAGAGCCATCTTCAGCAGTTTCTTTTTCTACGAAGCCATAGACTGCGACAGATGAGGTGAAAACAATATGTTTAATGTTTAATTGTTCTGCAATATCACAGACATTTTTTGCTCCTTGTACATTTACATCGTAATAAAGACTAATTGGGTTAATATTGTCTTTATGTTCAGCAGCTAAATTTATTATTATGGAAGAGTTTTCTAGTGGTTTTAATAATGTTTCTGGTTTTGTAACATCGCCGTATTCCCAACATCTTGGAAATTTGTTACTTTTTTTTATGTCAATTATTTTAAAAGGAATGTTTGTTTCAATTAATATTTTAGAAAGACGGCTTCCTATAAAACCAGAACCACCAACTATTGCGAGCATAATATATACCTTATGGCTTTATTTTTCAAAAAAATTAATATAAGCATCTTTATTATTGGATATGTCGAATAAGTGTTTTTTGTTTTGTGCTGAGTCAAAAAACAGATTGTAATTGTCAAGAATTTTATGTAAAGAGTATTCTAACGATTCTTGGTTATTTTCAAAAAGAATGCCATTAGGTGTTTCTTGATCAAAGATTAATTCGTGACAACCACCAACATTACTAAGCAGTAAGGGTAAACCGGCTGAACCTGCTTCAATAGCGGACATAGGTAAGCCTTCGCTATCAGAGCATAAAACAAATATATCAAAATTTTTATAATCATCAAAATCAGCAATTTCCCCAGTGAAAAAAATATTTTCCGAATTTTTATATTGCTGCTTCAATGAAAAAAGGTAATCACCATCCCCAACAATATATAGCGTTATGTTGGGGATCTTAGAGGCTACATTTATAATTAACTCTGGCCTTTTGGGGTAAGTTAACCTTCCGACGAAGATTATTCTCTTTATTTCGTTAATGTTTTCTTTTAAGCTCTTTGGAAATATCGAATTAGTTATTTTTGTTATTTTATTAGGTTTTATTCTTATCGTGTCAATTGCTTTATCTACATCGCTTTTAGAAACACAGAGTATTTTATCAGTCATATATGATAAATATTTTTCCACAAAACAAAATATTTTTTTAAACTTTCCTCCATTATATATACATGACCACCCATGTGAGACATATATGCTTTTATGTGAATATAGTAATTTTGACAGTCTAGCATAAATCCCTGCGTTTGCTGAACTAGATATGACCGTATCAGCAGATAATTTTCTCAAAATTTTTGCAATAGATATAAAAGTGAATGGTTTGTATAATTTTGCTATATTTGGGATAATGAAAACGTTTTTTTCTTCAAACTTATCGGTAAGCCAGCCATAATCTGACGTAATAAGATAAAACTCGTATTCCTTTTCTAACATTTTTTTTATTTCATAAACCCACATTTGGGCTCCACCAACTTCTGACTTTGTAATAATAAAAACTATTTTCTTCATAGTAGCTCGGGAATAATGGTTGCAATATTGTTATTCTGTAATTAGACGTGCACATATTTCTTTAAAAAATTATTCGGTATCTTTCCTTCATAATTAGGTAATTATTCCAATAATTAGATATTTTTATAAGCTACTCCCTTTTTATTATTGGTGAGATACGGCTAAAATTGATGTGAGTTTTAGTTATTGCCACAAAGCAGAAGATATTAAAGGACATGAAAAGGATGCTGGATTAACACAATAAGTGCAACATACGCCCCGTATAGGCTTCGATGGGGGTTAATCCATTTAAAACCTTTCTTGGTGTCATATTTAATCTTAATTCCAACTCACTGACATCGACATCTTGCTCTGTGAGTGAATAGGACGGAATTCTACTTTGTGCAAAAATCAATCATTGTATAAATACTGATAATTCTACACATTCAATACGATTTTATTGATAGGTTTTAGCATCTGCATTGTATATTTATGAAACTCAAAAAGAGTGATTTTTATCCATAATAACCATGTGAAAAATGTGATATCCCGCCCTGAGTGAGCGAACCAAAAGCCGTTCCTTTAGGCCGTTGACGTCGAATTAAACCATTGGTATTTTCATTCGCTCCTCGCTGATAACTGGCATAAGGTCAGGCAACGTAGATTTGAGCCTTCGTTGATTGACAGACCTTTTTATGCCGGGCGAATTAGTCACCGTTATCCAGTGTAACCGTGTGAACCGACGAAACACGATTTAACAATGTACTCACAACGTTGGATACCGTTTCTGCCGTTCTATCCCGTGTTTTTGCCATTAACAATAATCGACTTTTCCGATCAACCCGCGTGACCAGATAGGCATTCTGACCGTATATCGTGTCCCCTTCAAAATCGCCGAGGCGAGCACGTTTATCCGCAATAGCAGGACGTTGACTGATATCCACCCGCGGATGTGGCTCTGGTCAGCCTTACGCTCCCCGCACTTTCCAGTGCGTTTTACCAAAGCGAGGTAACCGCTTGTGAAGCGAACCACCGGCGTCATGACCTTTATGGATACGCCGATAAAGCGTGCTGTGGCTAAGGGCTATCTTCGGATACTCCAGACGCATTCGGTAGTGAATATTCTCTGGCGACCAACCCATTGATAATCCCTCAGACAAGATATTCTCATGCTGGGAGGGTACTTTTTACACTTAAAAGCCGTTTTTTTCGACTATTCTTCAATATTTCAGCAGACTTTGCACAATATTGATGATTGTTTGCATTCCGTTTCAGTTTCAGCTCACGTGAAATCGTGCTGGAATGTACATCAAACGATTGAGCGATCTGATATTGTGGAAAATCCTTGTTATACAGGACTTGAAGTTGATATCTTTTCTCGGAAGTTAACTGTCGGTAGTGTCTGGTTTGTTTATGCATATCAGACCATGATTTCAGGTGTGAGAACCATGAAATGTACCACAGTTGACTCACGCCTTTTAATATCCCGCCGATTGCACTTAATATGTTAACTCAGCACTATGGAATCATGACCGTCTATTTGGTGACTTGTGATTTTTAGTCATTAATCAAATCGTAAAAATCAGACTAACTCCCCTTTAAGTGATCTACTATTAGGAACTCTTATTTAGACGAATCCAAGAAATAATTAAATATAAACCCAGTCTTCATTTTTCAATGTTGTTTTATTGTTATTAGCAAACCATTGCTGAGGAGCAATAACTACTTGATCTTCAGACTTATTTAGCCAGGCTCCCCACCAACTGTACGTACTATTAGCTATAATAATATTATTACACAATGACATCAAATACATATCTATTACACTAAATTCACACTCTTGGTTATTAACAACATAACAATTTTCACGGTTAGAAAAAGTTTCTAAAGCCCATTGTACATCATCTGAAAAAACAACAAATAATTGTTTGCTTTTTTTTTGTTCAATATAATCCATGGCTTTATTATAATAATCCATACTTAGTGTGCCATGGAATTTTGCGGCGTGGGAATTAGTCACATAATCACCACGACGGATATGCAACGCTGTAATATTATCTTGCCCAACAATTAATTTATAAACATTTAAATTTTTACATAATAAAAGAAGATCATCACGAATATCAAACAATGGGAGAATCAATTCTCGATATTTATTGAGTAAAGTTGAATCTTGATAAAATGAAAATAAACATGCTTTTTCAAGCTTGTTAGCTAACTGTGGGTAGTAAAGCAAATCGTCGGACAAAACATATTTATTAAACAACGAAAGAGCAATAAAGTTTGATATATTAGCAGGAAGTGGAATTTTTTTAAAATTCCTTAATGAATTAATTTTTTTCTTTTCTTCAACAGAGGTGAACCTGTCATATACAATGTTAAATTGATTTAGTTCTAAGTTTCTGGGAGTATCAATTTTAGGTTGATAATGGTAGTAACTATCATCAAGTACTAATTCTACCTCAGGTCTGTATTGCTTAAGAATGTAAGCAGCAGCATATTGGAACATTTGGTTTCCCAAACCGCCAGATAAACAACTATACACTATCTCACCTTTTTATTTGAACAATGCTTTAGCAAAATGATAAACACACGCAATGAAATTGCTAAGTTTTTTATTTTTCAAGAATTCTCGTAGCGAATAACCTGCACATTCATAATAAGCAAGTTTTGATTTTTGTGTCGAGTTTGAGTGTATCCGATAATTTAATAAAGCTTCGTCCATATTGTCCCAGCTAGGATTGGCTTCTTGCATTCTTAACCAAAGATCATAATCTTCCGAATTGAATCCACCATTATAACCTCTAAATTTTAAAAAAAAATCTTTTCTGAACATTAAAGATGGATGAGCGAAACAATTTTTAAATGGTAACTGTTTTTTTATTTTATCTTTATGAGGATATAATCTTTTTCTCAAGAAGTTATCATTATCATCAATCAAATTGATTGCCGAACCAACTAAGTCGAGTTGATTTTTCTCAAGATATGCAAACTGTTTTTCAAGTCTTTCTGGCACAGAAATATCATCAGAGTCCATTCTTGCAATAATATCATAACTGCTTTTTGAAATTGCATAATTTAGTGCAAATGCTAATTGCCCTATTGGAGAAAAATGAACCTTAATCCTACTATCCATTTTACACAGGAAATTTAATTTATTAGTTATTTCAATGTGGTTTGAACCGTTCGCTACAATTATTAACTCAAACGACTGGAAAGTTTGCTGTAAAATACTTTGTATTGATAAATCGACATGTTTATCGTATCTATTTACTGCCATAACAACCGATATCATTTTTCCTCCTTTAAAATCAAATGCTATTATTCCATATGGTTAAACATTTTTTAAAAAATAATAGTAGATATATAAAGCAAACAACCATTATCACTTTTATAATAAAATCAAAAATGGAAGATCTTGCAAAATATATTAAATTGGGGATCGATAGAAATAAAATTAGCTTAAACGAATAAGACGAAGATCCAGAACTATTTATAGTCTGATCATAACATACTTGCACGAAAGACAATACAAATGAAAAGAGAAATAATATCCCTCCCCCAAAAATAACACCAAAAAAAATCATCTCACTATAAAAACTTGTTGCAAAACTTCCACCCTCAGAAAAATAAACACCTCTAACATTATCAATACAAGAGCCTATATCTTTATTAGAAAAAAAATAATCGAAATATGAAATACATGCTGTTAAGCTTTCTTTATATTTTAAAGCGCCATAAACTGTTTCGAAAGACGCACCTTGCTGCAACATTGGATTAAAGATCATCTCAAGAAAACCTTTATTTACCTCAATGCCTATTCTATAGTTTAAAATAAATGATGATGCTGTGGTTATTAAAATAACTATGCATAGCAAATGTTTTATTTTTAATGTGTATTTAAAATCAAAAAAAAACAATAATAAAAAAAAATATGCAATAGTATATCCCCGCAATCCAACTAAGATATAACCTATAGATGCAATAAATATTAAAAAAGAGTATAAGATAAAATTCTTATTCTTCGACAACAATAAAGAAACTATATATGAATATTTTGCAAGCACAAACCAATAAAGCCCATCATGTAACCCATATTTTTCTGCTTCAAAGACTGAAACCTCTCCCAGCAAAATAAATTTATAATAAGATTTTATTAGAAAAATACCAGTAAAAAATATTCCTAAAATTAAAAAAAAACCACATAGATGTTTATTGTAAAAATATACGCTAGGTACGTATTTCGCTATAGAATAACTTAATGGCTTGCAGATAAAATAGAATAATAATGTCAACACCAAGGATATGTTTATTATAAAAAAGGAAAAAAAAACATAGTCTTTATCTGGTTTAAAACCTGCTGTAATAACCTTATCCAATTCAGTCGATATATTCCATGAATAAAAAACTGGCCTAACCAATATAAAGAAAAACATTGAGATAATAAAAAACGAAATTGGATTTATAAATCCGGTTTTTCTTTCATAAAAGATTACAAAAAGGCAAGAAATAATAGTAACCGTGGCTAGTATTGAAAAACTAACGTTATAATTATTATCAAAAATATTAAATGTTAAAATTGAAATTATATTTAGGAGAACAAGTATGTATGCAATAAAAATAGCAATTTTAGAATTCACTTTAATGTTTGAGGTTTGCATACCAATTTTCCCTTTCCTTATCACGCATAATAATTATAGCTTCAGGATTATCACCATATTTTTCAGGCCAAGCATATAATTCGGAAAGACACATAGGCTCGTTTAAATGGAAATAATAATTCAGATATGACTCATCATGAACCTTTGCTATAATGTTTCTTTTAAGATCATTAATTGTCATTGTATTGCAATAATTAATTAATTCGCAAAAATAATTAGTTCGACCACCATTAAAACACCCTTGAAAATACGTACCAGTTTTTATGTGGCTTAAATAACAAGAGGACTTTCTTCTTCTCTCCCAGGGATAAAATATTGATAATTTATTTTTATACCCAGGGTGCTCAACTCCTACTAATTTGGCATCACGAAAAATATCTAATGATACATCTTTAACAATCAACGCATTTGCATTAAAGAAAAAGGTATAGGTATCAGGTTCTAAATCTGAAATAATTTTTGAAAAATAAGAGAATCTGAGTAACGTATTAAGTGGCCAGCAATTTTTTTCAATGTATATTACTACAACATTTGGATATTTTTTAAAATAAAAATCTTCGCTATCTGTAAAAACATAATATTTTTTATTCCACTTTGGAATAAAATGTTTCTCACATGAATCATAAAACTTATCAAAAAAATTCCTATACTCACCGGTACAAATATATAAAATATTTATTAACATTTATTGAAAACCTTTTTTTTAATTAGATATAAATTCATTATTACACATATAAAATTCAGAGCAGATATCGCAATTATATATAGAGAGTCAAATGATGTTGTATCAACTAGATTCCAAAAATAAAAATTTAATAATAGTAATATAAAATTTAAAATCAACTGAATCTTATAGATATTCAATGCATTTAAAATTATACTTGAAAAGTCTTTAAACAAGATAAGGCAAATCATTACATTTAATAAGGCTAAATGTCCTGGATATACCAAATCCTTTGATGAGTAAATCTGAATTACTTTATCCATTGAAAAATGGACTAAGATAGCCCAAAGCATCAATGAAATAATAAATGAAGAAAATAATTTTTTAATAAAACTTCGAGACGTTTCAATATTAGAAAAATATACTTGCCTAAACTTAATCCAAATTAACGATGATGAAAAACCAACAATTTGTTGCGGAAAAGAAACAAACCTGTAATATAATGAAAAAATACCAAAAGCAATGATGCCATAGTGTCGAGCAAGCATGTTCATAAATAGCAATGAGTTAAGAACATTTACTATTTGAATTGCAGAAAAAAGGATATCATTAAACCCAAATATAATATAATTACCACAGTTTACCGATTTTTCCCTTGTTTTATATAACTTAACAGCGTTATAAATTAGTATTGATATAGCATACACCCCTCGATAATTTACAGTGATAATACAAATTAAAAAAATCCCTAACCCAAGGAAACTTAATATATACACCACCAGTAATGATAGTATGGAAAACAGAATCTCATATAAAACAAATTTTACCGTAGAGCCCTTTGTATCAAAATATGAAGACACCAAAGGATAAAATAAATTCACTAAGGATGACAATATAAAAATTATTATTTTTGCATAAATGGAATTATATCCAACAATTAAAATTGTGGCTCCACCGACCAAAATCATTGTCAAAATAATAGGACGTGATATTTTTTTGACAGTAAATAGTAAATAGTAAAGAATTTCTTTCTCTGGAAGATTTGAAATCACATTTCGAAAACTAGCAGTCATCCCATTTTGCAAAATAGATACTACAATCGCGTATGCTAAAAAATATGAATAAATACCAAAATCATATGCAGAGTAAAATCTTATAACTATTGCAGGGATAATTAAATTCAAAAAAATCACTATTATCTTAAAAAAAGATGCACTAAAGAGTATTTTCAGCATTTCAAATGATACTAATGTTATTAAGATATGGATAATTTCTAAATTATTTTTCTTTTAATATACTGATAATTAGATCTTTTTTCTCAAGCATGATTTTTTTGCCTCCGCGTGATTCTACATTCAAACGCACTACTGGTTCGGTGTTGGAGGAGCGAAGATTGAAGCGCCAGTCCGCAAACGACATACTGATACCGTCGGTTCTGTCCACCGCCAGTGCCTCGCCAGCAAAGTATTGTTCCACGCGATCAATCGCCGCCGCCGGCTCCGCCAGCTTGCTGTTGATTTCCCCGCTAGCAGGGAATGCCGCTATTCGGTCGCATACCAGCCCACTCAGCGACTTACCCTTAAGGCATATCAGTTCCGCCACCAGCAGCCATGGGATCATCCCGCTGTCGCAGTAAGCAAAGTCACGGAAGTAGTGATGAGCGCTCATTTCCCCGCCGTAGATGGCGTCTTCATGGCGCATGCGTTCTTTGATAAAGGCGTGACCAGTTTTTGACATTATCGGTGTGCCGCCTACAGCGGTGACCACATCAACGGTGTTCCAGTATAGGCGCGGATCGTGGATGATTTTCTCCCCCGGGTGTTTTTCCAGAAACACTTCCGCCAGCAGGCCGACGATGTAGTAGCCCTCGATAAACTGGCCTTTTTCATCAAACAGAAAGCAGCGGTCGAAATCGCCGTCAAAGGCAATCCCCATATCTGCTCCATGTTTAATCACCGCATTGCGGGTATCATCACGACACTCCGGCAACAGAGGGTTAGGAATACCATTCGGGAAGTTTCCGTTCGGGGTGTTGTGTACTTTAATGAACGTGACCGGTACACCCAGAGTTTTAAAGCGGGCTTCAATGGAATCCACCACCGGACCAGCCGCGCCATTGCCTGAGTTAATCACCAGTTTCAATGGGTTAAGGTTTTTGACGTTGATGTAACCCAGCAGATGGTCGATATAAGCATCGCGCAGAGTAATTCGCTTATAACTACCGCGCTTCATCTCATTCACTGGTGGGAAGTCATTGACTTCTGCTAGACGCTGCACGTCGCGCAGGCCGTTATCGCCGCTGATGGGGCGCGCACCCTCGCGCACCAGCTTCATGCCATTGTAGTCCATCGGGTTGTGGCTGGCGGTCACTTCAATGCCACCATCCACGCCAAGGTGGAAGGTAGCAAAGTAAATCTCTTCGGTGCCCGACATTCCAATGTCCAGCACGTCAACCCCCGCATCCTGCAATCCTTTTGCCAGTGCCAGTTTCAGAGCTTCGCTGGTCAAACGCACGTCGCCGCCCAGTACAATGGTTTTCGGTTTCAGGTATTCGCCATACGCGCGTCCAATACGCCATGCGATATCTTCATTCAGCTCTTCACCCAGCTTGCCGCGAATATCGTAGGCTTTAAAACAGGTTAATCTCTGCATAAGTTAATCATCTTTTCTATAACGTTCTTTCTGCCGTACGATATCGTCTTCACCAAGATAATCCCCAGAGCTTACTTCTATAAGATTTAAGGGTATGAGTCCAGGATTCTCCAAGCTATAGGTCGCCCCCAGAGGGATGTAAATTGACTCATTAGCAGTTAATAATTTTGTTGTATTATTTAAAGTTACTTTTGCCGTACCTGAAAGAACAATCCAGTGCTCTGAGCGGTGGTGGTGCATACGCAATGAAAGACCTTCGCCAGGCTTCACTACAATTTTTTTGACTTTGTATCTATCGCCTTGATCTATAGCATCAAATTTGCCCCAAGGGCGAAATACTTCTCGATGAGTGATATGCTCTGAGCGTTTCTGGGATTTGAGCATATCAACAATTTTTTTTACATCCTGCACTTCAGATTTTTTTGAGACTAGAATTGCATCCTTCGTTTGTACAATCACAATATCCTCTATTCCTACGGCAGCAACCAATGCCGAATCAGAATAAATGTAATTGTTTTTTGTACCGTAAGTGAGTATATCCCCTTTGCAGACATCACCTGTTTGTGTCTTCTCACTAATATCCCATAACGATTGCCAGGAACCAACATCACTCCAGCCGATATCAATAGGAGCCACAATGCAACGATCTGTTTTTTCCATTACTGCAAAATCGATAGATTCTGCAGGACATTCTTTAAACATATTCTTAGACAAACGGATAAAGTCTAAATCATGAAAAGATGACGACATTACTTGTTCACAAGCTGTGTAAATATCTGGGCGATACTTTTTTAATTCATCCAAATATACAGAGGCTTTAAACATAAACATTCCGCTATTCCAAAAGTATTTTCCAGATGCGACATACTTCTCTGCTACTTGACGATTTGGTTTTTCCGCGAATTTATTAACATGATAAAATATGGTGTCGCATGAAGTTGTATTTTGAATTAGAGACTGACCACGCTCGATATAACCGTAACCTGTTTCAGCATATTCGGGAATTATCCCGAAGGTTACAATATTTCCTGCGTCAGCTATTGACATTGCTTTTTGAATGACGTTACAAAAAACATCTTCTTTTTTTATAATATGATCTGCTGCGAGCACTAATAATAATGGGTCTTCTTGTTCATTCCGCTTAAGTGCTGAAAACGCGGAAAGGGCGATTGCAGGTGCAGTGTTTCTCCCACATGGCTCAAGTATAATATTATTATTAAGTTGATTAATCTGCCGCAATTGCTCTGCAACTACAAATCTATGCTGTTCATTCGTTATGACCAAAGGAGCCTTACAGGAAAGCGTAGATAATCTTAGCAAGGTCGTTTGTAGTAAAGAATTGTCACCAGAAAGTTGTAAAAATTGTTTTGGATAAAGCGCACGCGATAGTGGCCATAAACGACTACCCGTGCCTCCAGCCATAATTACAGGTATTAGCGGCACATTAGACATAATTGATTCCCTTTTTGTCTAAACCAACAACATCAGTCTTCCCGATTTGAAAATAGGCGCGGCTGTTATCATGCACATCGCTGTTCGCCAGAAGCGCCTGCGGTGTTAACCACATCCAGGTGTTGTGCTGCGCATTCGGCAACTGCAGGTCGTTTTCCTGCAAGCAGATACGAAAACTGAGCACGACATAATGGGTGGAAAATTCCTCCCCGGAGAAGTTATCGTCATAAAGGTGCTGCCAGACACCATAAAACTTACCTGCGGACAGTGGTAAACGCAGACCTAACTCTGTTAGCGTCAGGCGCTCGAAAGCCACATGCAGCGGCTCATCTTTTTGTACCCTCCCCCCGGGGACAAACCAAAAGCCTTGCGCCGGCCGGTTCAGACGTTTACCCAGCAGAAATTCCCCCCGCGCGTTTTCTACGATCAAATCGATGGAGATGAGCGGTGTGGAACGCACTACGGTGGCAAAATCTTCATGACGTAAGAACATGTTTACCCTCGGAACTGGTGCTGGTTCTCAAGGAACCACTGGTAGGTTTTAGTAAGCCCCGTTTCCAGCGACACACTGTATCGCCATCCTAGATTATTCAAGCGTGTGACATCCAGCAACTTACGAGGGGCACCATCCGGTTTCGTAGCGTCGAAGATAACACGACCCTTATAGCCCACTACTTGCGCCACGGTTTGCGCTAGCTCACGAATAGTACAGTCTACGCCAGTTCCTACGTTGATGTGCGAGAGCATTGGCTGGGTGTTTTCCTGCCAAATTTTGGGATCCAGCTCCATCACATGGATGCTGGCGGCAGCCATATCATCGACATGTAAGAACTCACGCATTGGCATCCCGCTGCCCCACACTACTACCTCTGGCGCGTTTTGCTCGGTCGCTTCATGGAAACGGCGCAGCAGCGCCGGGATAACGTGCGAATTGTTCGGGTGGAAATTGTCATGCGGGCCGTACAGGTTGGTTGGCATCACCGAGCGGTAATCGCGGCCATACTGACGGTTATAGGACTCGCACAGTTTAATACCGGCAATCTTGGCGATAGCATACGGTTCATTGGTTGGCTCGAGCGTTCCTTGCAGTAGTTCGCTTTCCGCAATCGGTTGTTTCGCTAGCTTCGGATAGATACAGGATGACCCGAGGAACAACAGTTTGTTCACGTTGTGCAGATGTGCGGCGTGGATGATGTTGCTCTCAATTATCATATTTTCATAAATGAAATCTGCCGGATAGGTGTTGTTAGCGACAATACCGCCAACCTTCGCTGCGGCCAGATAGACCTGATCAATGCGCTCTGTCCCAAAGAATTCCTGTACAGCTTTGTTGTCAAGTAAATCCAGTTCCTTGCGGGTGCGCAGCACAAGTTTCACGGATCTTCTCTGTTCCAGCTGACGCACTATGGCAGAGCCCACCATCCCGTGATGGCCCGCCACAAATATACGTTGTTTAGTCATTAATTATTCCTGAGATAAACTGACATCAAATCCGTGAGATTTCAGTAATGAGTGTTTCTTCGCCGCTTCTAGATCTTTCGCGACCATCTCAGAAACCATCTCTTGGAGCGTGATTTCCGGTTTCCATCCCAGTTTCTCATGTGCTTTGCTCGGGTCACCCAGCAGGGTTTCCACTTCCGCCGGACGGAAATAACGTGGGTCAACAGCGACAATCACATCACCCGGCTTCACATCTGGTGCATCATGCCCGGTCACGGAAACTACAATTCCTTTCTCTTCCACGCCTTCGCCTTCAAAACGCAGTTTGATACCTAGCTGCTCCGCCGCCATTTCCACGAACTGACGTACGGAGTACTGCACCCCGGTGGCAATAACAAAATCTTCCGGCTGTTCCTGTTGCAGCATCATCCACTGCATCTTGACATAGTCTTTGGCATGGCCCCAGTCACGCAGGGAATCCATGTTGCCGAGGTACAGACAGGACTCCAAACCTTGAGCGATGTTGGCAATAGAGCGGGTGATTTTACGGGTCACGAAAGTTTCGCCACGGCGCGGGGATTCGTGGTTAAACAGGATGCCGTTACAGGCGTAGATACCGTAAGATTCGCGGTAGTTAACGGTGATCCAGTAAGCGTAGAGTTTGGCAACAGCATACGGAGAACGCGGGTAGAACGGAGTGGTCTCTTTTTGTGGGATTTCCTGCACCAGACCGTACAATTCAGAAGTGGAGGCTTGGTAGAAACGGGTTTTCTTTTCTAGTCCTAGGAAACGAATTGCTTCCAGCAGACGCAGCGTACCCATCGCATCCACATCGGCGGTGTATTCTGGTGATTCGAACGAGACCGCAACGTGGCTCATTGCGCCCAAGTTGTAGACTTCATCTGGCTGCACTTCCTGCAGGATGCGGGTCAGGTTTGATGAATCCGTCAGATCACCGTAGTGCAGATGGAATTTCGGATTGCTGGTGTGCGGATTCTGGTAAATGTGATCCACTCGCTCAGTATTAAAAGATGACGCGCGACGCTTAATACCGTGAACTTCGTAACCTTTCTCCAGCAGAAGTTCTGTCAGGTAAGAACCATCCTGTCCGGTTACGCCAGTAATGAGAGCGACTTTAGTCATAAGTAATTTCCTATTGCGCGTTTTAATTTAAAATAATCTGTTTATACAGATGTGAATAATTGTTGATTACAAATTTATTAGCTGTCAGTGCTGCTTGTGTACGAAAATTGGGTAGTGACAACAATTTATTGATTTATCATATACAGGATCTATATGAACACATCCTGGTTGCAAGACAAAAATCACGTTGACTCGACGGTAGGTTGCAGCTCTATATTAGGCCTTATTGCAGCCACAGCACTGCGGGTCTCGATGTAATCCGCTGGCCTGCGGCTCATTCTTAGAACGAGTTTTACGCTCACACCTGTATTCAGGTTTAGCAAGTCACGGTCTAACCTGCCTTTGTCATCGTTACTCTTTGCCTCAGCAATCTTTCTGTATCCATCCTTGTCGTTAAGCGTTTAAAGTTAACCAGCGAAACACCTCAATAAGGCCTGACACTGACGTAATCTTGCAGGTAGTCCAGTTCCGTTGGTGGGCGACCAGTGCCCAAACCGCTCGAGTCAGTTTATTCGCCATTCCGACTATGGCTACACAGAGCGGACGTCGTTTTTTTAGTTCCGTTACCCAAGGCGACGGCGTTTTCGTGAGTAAAGTGGTCGCTCTTGCACCGTGGATAAATAAGGTTTTCAGGTAAACATCATCCCGTTTACTGATATCCAATAACTTGACTCGACCTCCCGTTCCCGTCTGCTTCGGCACCAGCTCTAGATAGGCGGAAAATTCTCTGCCTGACCGAAAAACGCCGGGGTCGCCCATTGTGGCAAGGGTAGCCGTCACAATCAGGACACCGACACCGGGAATTTTCATAATTCGCTGGCAATCGGCATTCTGTTTCGCCCACGCTTTCAGGTGGTCTTCTACCTGTGCGATTTGAGCATCAATTTCACTCAGACGATGGTACTGTTCTTCAAGAAGACTGAGCAGGAAAGGTGCCAGTTTTTCCCTTAGTCGCTCAAGCACCTCAGGCATCGCTTTATCCAGAGAAGTCCGCCCTTTATGCGCGGTTTCACCAAACTCGCGCAACAAACCATGTAGTGCATTGGTTTGGGCAGTTCGGAATTTCACTAACTGGCTGCGTATCCGGTGTAATGACAGAATGGCCTGTTGTTCTTCATTTTTGGCAAACACCGATTTACCGGGTTGCTGAACAGCCATCCAGATGGCTCGTGCATCCTGAACATCGTTTCTGTTGCCCATTCGGAATGCCCGGACAAACCGGGTATGAAGTAAACGCACTTCATGCCCCTGTTTTCTCAGTTCCCGTGCCCAATAATGCGACCCGCCATAGGCTTCTATCCCAATCAGGCAAGGTTGGCGATTACTAAAAAAGCGAAAAAATCATTCCGTTGTAGCTGCTTATCAATGATTTCTCCGGTAAATTCATTAACAAAATGAATCTGCATCAAATGTTTCGCAATATCAATGCCAATAAGGAGTATATTTCATGAGTGGATTCTCCAGTCATCGGAGAGCAACAACCTCCCACTTTTAGGTACTATAAGGCCGAAAATCTGAGAGGATCCACGCTTCATCTCTCAATTCCAGCACTCTGCTGTGGGATAAGTGGTTGGGATGTGTTCATTACATTCTTAAGCAATAACCGTTTATTTTAGATAGAAAAAAAGCTTCATTTATGATCTGATAATCGTCGCCAAACGCATACCAAAACCACGGATGAAGCCTGTGACGATTATCGCTATAAAACACCAGTTAATGCAATTCTTCAGTGACGTTTCTTTGAAAAAGATGGCCTTTCGATGTGGAGTTATTCGACGCGTGAGAAATATCGAGCCCCATGCACTCATCCTCGGTCTTATCGCCGCGCTGAGTTTGAGTTCGGGTAGGAGTACGTCTATTGCGCAGCCACATCAAAAATTTAATGGCCTGTGCCCCGATCAAAAGCAATAAGTCAGTTACCAACCCTTTTATAACCAACCGTGAAAAGAGGCCTTTGTCGAATTTGTCAAAATATTGACCAAGTTTGTCATGGCACAATGGGTAGAGAAAACCCTCTCTCAGCCTCAAAAATTATCGATGTTTCAAAATATGATTTTACAGAATGGCTGTTCATTCAAAGTCCATTCTGCCCTCTCTGGGTTTTTTTTCTTATCGATTTAAGGCGAGCTCGGCGGCGGAATGTCACATGACATTGTCATTATTCCCCCAATCTCCCGTGAATATGGTTGTTTCTGCCGATACTGCGCCTGAACGCGCTTATCTGCCTGCACCGGAGGCATTACGTGACTAATTATTATTGGCTGATGCGAGCTATGTCGATTTTGATTATTTTGAGTAAATCTCACGCTCAGGCGATTCGTTTATTGCCCGGAGGGGATCGCTTAATCCTCAATAGCGATGGCGCGCAACGGTCAGGGAAAATTATTGCTCAAACTGTCCGGTAACCCGCTGAAATCAGTGACCCAGAGAATCAACCGCTCTGAATTTTTGGCGACGTAATGGCTATGAACTTCACCTTATCCGTCGCTGGTTTGCTGAAGAAAAACGTTTTTGCCTCTGATTGACCAATTTATCGGTGGAGACATTTACGGCCCACGACATTATGGATATTTATCGTTGCCGCTGGCAAATCGAGTTGCTGTTCAAAGAGTTAAAATCGCACACGAACTGGCACGAATTTACCACCCGGCAAGAAACGTTAGTCACAGGACTTATCTGGCTGAGCTTGCTGGCTTTGTTACTCAGACATTCACTGGGAAATCGACTATTTTCTGCGGTTTCATTACTTAAAGCAGCTCAAAATACTGAAATCTGGCTAAAGTCAATAATAGAAAATCTTTTCCAAGGGGTCTGGTCGGAAACGTTTTTTGGGCTGGAAAAAGAAAAAATCTATTTATACTAGAACGAGTTCAAAACACCGCAAAGAAATAATGTAAAAACAATATATTGGATGGGTGTTATGAACGGCTTAATTCTTAAGATACTGTATATGATTAATTTATGAATACTAAACATCAGCACGCCTAGTTAGCTAGAATAGTAGCTTTTGAAACACTCTAAGATATAATGACTATTTCACGGTTAAAAAAATAAATGGATATACCCAGAGCTACACATAAATATTTTGGAAATATTCCATGAAATAGTTATGTTTTAAAAATTAGATGCTTTACAAAATTCAGTATTCGCGTTTGATAAAACTGCCCAGTTATTCATTTCTTCTGACTTGGAATGGATAGGTGTTCTTCTCTTCAGCTTTTTTAATTGTGCGCAGGATTCTAATTAGCACTTTCTATACTCATCGCACTTCAGGATGCATGATTGATTCTATAATTAATTGTTATAAATCAACTTGATAAGCAATGGTTACTCATCCACCTTCAAGTTTATTGGGTATATGCGTTGAGTAAACTATTTCCCGATAAGATATTTTTCTTTCAGGATGTTGATTGTAGAATGAAAAATGGTTCGTACAGAAAAGCCATATGTTAACGTAATGTTGATTGTATTTTTACCAACAAGAGTTTAAATAGACTTCATTTTTGGAGTTTTTCAGTTAATTTTTATGGGATAAATATTGTTATATTTGATCAAAGCTACCGCACTAGGTTATGGCTCCCAGAGCGCCAGCTACGTCCAATGATTTTGCTTATCCTCTTAGGATAAAAGGATTTTTCCATCTAACAAAAACTAACATGTAAACGATTTATGTTAAGCTGCGACGAGGTTAGTCCCTCGACATCCAGAGGTCAAGTATAATAGCTTTTTTTCTTTAATTGTTACACCCTGTAACTAACTAAATCTCAAGCTGAAAGCCGTCTACCTCCCATGTAATGGCAGCCAAATCACCAACCGTAACCCGCCCAAAGGACTATCTTCAGCTTTTACCCATCCACGATGCTGGCTGATTGCTGTTTCAACTATCGCTAATCCCAGCCCAGTACCTCCGGATTCTCTATCCCTTGCTTCATCTGTCCGATAAAACGGCCTGAAAATTTGCTCTCGGTCTTCTGGGCTTACACCAGGGCCGTCATCGTCAACAGTAATCGTGACACCTTGATTATCAGCCTTAAATGCAACGGCGATATGGCTGCTGGAGTAGCGAAGGGCGTTTCGGACGATGTTTTCCAGCGCGCTGCCAAGTGCTGACGGGTTGCAGTAAATGATCCAGTTCTTGGGAGGAGAGACAATATCCAGTTTTTTGTTCATCTGCTCAGCTTCGAATTTGGCATTATCCAGAATGTCGTGCCATATATCGCAAGCTTTAATATTTTCGCGGAGCAATTCGTTTTTATGCTGGTTGCGGGAAAGTACGAGCAGGTCATTAATCATCCCATCTAAGCGTTGGGTTTCCGTTTCAATACGTTCCAGCTCTTTGCTTTCACCGTGACGTCTACGCAGTAAGGCGGTTGCCAATTGCAGGCGGGTCAGGGGGGTGCGAAGTTCGTGGGAGATATCGGAAATTAGCCGTTGCTGGGCGGTAACCATTCTTTCCAGTGCACTGACCATTTGGTTGAAGCTGCTGCCCGTAGCCAAAAATTCTTGTGGGCCAGACTCTAGCTCTGGATGCTGCCGTAAGTTTCCTCTTGCGACATCATCGGCGGCATTTTTTAATTTGCGGGCAGGCTTTGCCAAACTCCATGCCAGCCATAATAGTAGTGGGGCGCTGATGAGCATAGTTGCAGCAGGTAGCAAAAATGGGCGGTCAAACATTAAATTAATAAAGTCTGATTGCGGGCTGCTCGCTGCCCTCACAAGATAAATTTGGTAATGATCTTCGCCATCTCGGATAGGAAAAGGTCCCAAAATTTCAATGCGACCATATTTTTTCTTTTTCGGATGATTAGAATTCTCGGATTGCCCAATAAAATTGCGGAAGACGGGAGCCTGACGCTCGGTTGCCTCAACGTTAATTATACGTCCTTCTTGGGTCACCAGCAGTATACGTTGGCTCGGTGGCGTTAATTGAGCGATGGCTCGATCCAACCGTAGCCACCAGAACATGTCATCTGCAGGATAGAGTGCCAACTCGTCTTCTATTTGTTTGGCCAGCATCCTTCCCTGCTGGTATTCGTTGTCCAGTAGGGGAGTCAGCTGTCGTGAGTCTAGTTTGGGGGCCATTAAGGCCACCATCAGAACAAGTGCAAGTGTGAGCCAGAAAATTGCGAATATGCGCGCCGTTAAGCTATTGATCATTTTGTAGAAACCATTAAATATCCTCGGCCACGTAATGTTTTAAACCATGGCAGTTCATCAGTGCGATTGGGTAATTTGCGGCGCAGGTTAGAAATATGCATATCAATGGCACGATCAAAAGGTGTTAAGCGTTTTCCCAATACTTCTTGGCTTAAATGTTCACGGGAAACAACTTGTCCCAAATGTTGTGCTAATAAATAGAGCAAAGTGAACTCAGTCCCTGTCAAATCCAAAATAGCACCATCAAAGCTGGCTTCCTGACGCCCGGGGTTAAGTTGCAGTTTATCAACCTCAAGTATCGGAGTCCCAATATCAGCTTGTTGTTCGCTCCAGTTGGAACGGCGCAAAATAGCACGGATACGGGCAACCAGTTCGCGATCGTTGAAAGGTTTGGGAAGATAGTCATCTGCACCCAATTCTAACCCTAAAACACGGTCTAAATCGCTTCCTCGTGCTGTTAACATGATAACGGGGGTTTGGTGGTATTGCCGTAGTTCTTTAAGCGTTTCAATGCCGTTTTTGCGAGGCATCATGATGTCCAGCAATAACAGGTCAATTGAAGAATCTATATATTGCAAAGCCTGTTCGCCATCATGGGCGATGACAACATTGAATCCTTCCATCTCGAGCAGTTCTTTTAATAGCGATGTCAGTTCGCGGTCATCATCAACTAATAAGATTTTATGCATTAATTCTTCCTCCAAGAGCAAAATACGATAACAAACTCCGCTATTCCATGACTTTACGTACTTTTACATGCTCTGACGCTAGTTTGCAGCCGCAGGGTTATAGTTATCCACACTGAATCGAATGGTTCTGTTCGAGAAAGCGGGGAATTTTAATGCGTAACATAGCAATATTGGCTTTAGCGTCAATGGTTGTTCTGAGAACGACTGGCGCCTTAGCTGAGACTGCTGATACGGGAAGTGACCCCGATAGTGTGAATCCTTCGTCATCATATTGTACGCCATGTTGCCATAAGAAGGATTCCAGTTATTACCGTAGTGATGAACATAATTACAACTATAGTTATGTCTTCGGCGGAATTAAATTAACTGAAGAGCAACGCCAGCAGATCTGGGATTTAGTGAAAAAACAGCGTCTGCAAGAGCAATCGCTCATTGATATACGAAAAGAGCGTCAGAAGCTACATGACCTTTTGATAGCAAAAGATTTCGATGAAGCTGCAATTCGGCAGCAGCTTGAAAAAATAGCAGAAAAGAAGATTGAGCTGGGTGTGGACATCGCACGTATTCGCAACCAGATATACCAATTGTTAACACCGGAGCAGAAAGCGCAGTTACAAGAACGTAATAAAACGCGCATCACCCGGGAAGTGTACTGATTTTTTATTAGTACTTTGGTGCATCAGCACCAACAACGATTTTCCTTGCCATAGACACCATCCCTGTCTTTCAGCCCCCTTGAGGGGCCTTTTTTTATGCGCATCATAGTTCACTTGCATAAATTGGCTTTTTTTTATCTAATTTGGTGAATGATTCCTGCTGATTACTTTTTCTCATGAAAAAAATTGTTTTTATTGCTCCTGAATTTCACTCTATTCCACCAAACTATGCCGCAGCAGTGGAGTGGTGGATCTATAATGTTGCCAAAATTAGTCAAATTGATAATTTAATTGTCTGTAAAGGAGAAAAAACGGAGAAAAAGATAGAGGAAATCAGTGAATACTCGACCATCCATAGAGTATACACCAGTGCGATTTATAAGCGTTTTTTCCGAAAGTGGTCTCGTTTAGACCCTTACCCTTATGCCAAAAGAATTATAGATACTGTCAGGCATTACCAAGATACAAGTGGCGAGTATCCTATTCTGGTTATTCAAAATTCCATTCCGCTTTATAATGAACTGAAGAAGCTTTATCCAGAAGAGATGATGGTACTTCATTTACATAATAAACATAAGGCAACGAACTTAAACCCAAGAACAAAACTCATTACTCCCAGTCTTTTTTTAGCTGATTTTTTCCGTTCAGAGGCGAGTATAGAAAATATCAGAATTGTTCCCAATGGTATTGATAATACCTTATATATGCGGGAAACGTGTTGGAAAAGGGAACGATTTGGTTTAAAAAATGACGAAAAAGTAATTTTGTATGCAGGCCGGTTAGATAAGGGAAAAGGTGTTATTGAGCTTATGGATGCAGTGACATTGATGCATCAACAAGGGCAGAATATAAAGCTACTTTTGATCGGGGATCATGCAACAATTAAAAAAGGTGAGCGAGAAGTTTATCGGAGAAAAGTGTTGGAAAAAGCATCTGTCATGGGAATGAACTGTATCTTAGCGGGAAGTCTGCCGCCGTCAGATATGCATCAAGTGTATCCATTGGCTGATTTAACGGTTGTTCCTTCACTGGGAGAAGAAGCATTTTGTATGGTGGCGCTGGAGTCCATGGCATGTGGAGTTCCAGTTTTGGTTAGCTCAAGAGGTGGAATTAAAGAGTTTGTGCGCCCTGGTAATACGGGTTTTTTGCTGCAAGAGCCTTTGTCTCCAGAAAGTATCGCCAGGGATATTACGGATACTTTATCGAATACTGATTTACGAGTTGTTGCTGAACGAGGTAGGGAAGTAGCCATAACTCAATATGATTGGAGCAATGTTCACACGTCTTTCTCAAAAATACTTTCTGATTGGTTTTAACCAGTATTCATTTTATGTGGGCTATCCAAAAATGTTGAATAGCCCGTTGGATCATTAATTTTTCGTCCCGATTTTCTGCTCGCTTTTACTCCATCTTTGCTGGCACAATGCAGCCAATAAACCAAGATAGATACCTAAAATGTTCAAATGAACACTTTCAAAATTTCCTCTGACAATAAAATACCCGAAGAACGAGATAAATAAAATTAACGCAGCTTGTTTATTATTGTTACTACTTGATTTCCATTCCTGAACTGATTGTTTTAGGTATAGGAAAGCCAATGATAAAAAGGCACCTAATCCCAATATTCCAGCAGCAAACCAAATGGTCAGGAAAATATTATGTGGGCCAATGGAATTCTTAACTATCCAATCAGGATAATTTTTCACATTCTCATTATAAATTTGATCATAGATTTTGTTACCAGCACCATAGCCTTTAATCGGATGGTCCAGTATTAAGGTTAACGCTGTGCCTTGGGTTCCATTGTCATATCTATGGCTACTATCGGTCTGTTCTAACTTGTAAGTCAAAACAGTTCCTTTGAAAAAGTAGTCATATTTGATGGCAAATACAGTGGCGAAAATGATAACAATACTGGCAATTAAGGTTTTCCAATTTTTGTTCATGATTATCATCATGAAAAACATGACAAAAACAGCAAGCCAGGCTCCCCTGGAAAGTGTTCCCAGCAATACAAAAAGTACGGACAGAATCAGCAGTATCGTCAGTGCTAATCGTCCATAATTTTTGTAGTTTTGAAAGTGCCATAAAGCAACTAATGCGGGGAAGAAGAACACAATGCCATCGGATACGCTACGGTGGTCATAGGTAGTAAAAGGCATGATATTGTTCTGATAATCTAGATAAAACAAATACATTTCTTTCAGTGTGATGAAGGATAGTCCAAGTAGAAATGAACCTATGATCATTTTCTGAATTTTATGCGTACTTGTGTGACTTAACGCTAATGTGATGAGAATTGCGGAGAGTAAGACATCTCTGAAAAAAGGTGTTTTGATTTCATGGAAACTGAGTTTAGGGTCAGGTGAAATAATTACCGAATAGATATAGGTAAGCGTCAATGCTCCTAAAGCCAGCAGAATATTGTTCTTCAGTGTAGAGAGGCATCCTTTAGGATTTTTGATGAAAAAATAGAGCGCAGTCAGTGCTATTAAAGCAAAAAATAAATTTTTATAGCGAGTAATGCCTGTTACGTAGACAAGCGTGATATAGCCGCCGACGCAGAAAGTACCCCAAGATAGATGATTTTTAATGGTTTCTTTAAACATAACCTTACCAGAATGGAAAGTGGATCTCTGGTTGGTATTTTGTACCATTTTCATACTTCAGGCACGAATAAAAATATGAGGTGATAATTTAATGCAAATTTTGGCGATTTTTTCTTTTATTTCATGAAATTCAGGAAGGGCACCTTAATCAGTAAAAATACTCAATCTATTAGTTTTTATCCAATCTGTTGTTATCTTAACCAACATTGATTATCTTACACACTATATTCACCGCTTATTAAAAAATCTTATCACTTCTCCTCACAATAAGGGATAAGGATACCCAAACATGGATAATTCTTATAAATTCAGTCTATTGGCGAAATGCATGGGCTCGATGTTATCGGGTTTGTGTCGGCTTTTAACGGGGGTACAGGCGCGATGGATTGGCTGTGAGCCGTCCATGGTGAGTCGCATTTATTATGCCAATCACTCCAGCCATCTTGATGGATTAGTTATTTGGTCGGGGCTTCCATCGGTCTTGAGACCCCAAATTCATCCTGTCGCTGCTCGTGATTATTGGGCTAAAACCAAAATGCGGCGTTATCTTGTCCACAAGGTATTTCGGGCGGTGTTAATTGAGCGTAACGGTGAAAAGACAGTCAGGGAGGAGGTTCTTGCTCCTTTGGAACGCGTTTTGGCACAAAAGCGATCGTTGATTATTTTTCCTGAAGGAACTCGGGGAGATGGTGAACAAATCAATTCGTTCAAAAGTGGTTTGTATCATTTGGCGCGAAAATATCCCGATGTTGAGGTTGTGCCTGTTTATCTGGAAAATTTGAACCGTGCTTTGCCGAAAGGAAAAAAACTGCCAATTCCGGTTATCTGTTCCGTCACTTTTGGCAAGCCGTTAGCGAAATTGGGTGAGGATGAAAGCAAGGAGGCGTTCCTGCAACGCGCTCAATCCGCGTTGGAGGCGTTGGTATTATGATGAATCTTGATCATGAACTGATGATGTTACTGGGTGGGATATTTGGAGTATTAGTCATCGCCAGTGTAATTGGCGCGGTGTTGGCCCTTTGGTATTCGGGGGACAAGAGCAACTCCACCATCGACAATCTGAATGCCCGAATCCGGGGTTGGTGGATGATGTGTATTGTCTGCGTGGTGGCAATTATTGTTGGGCCTGTGGGGTCGGTGGTTTTGTTTGCGGTGATGTCATTTTTTGCCTTACGTGAATTTATTACGTTAACACCAACCCGCCGAAGTGATCATGAAGCCCTTTTCTGGTGTTTCTTCATTTTTATGCCTATCCAGTATGTTTTGGTCGGTGTGCAGTGGTATGGGCTATTTTCGGTGTTTATTCCCGTCTATGTATTTTTGTTCCTGCCCGCCCGATCTGCTCTGGCTGGGGATACGAAGCATTTTCTGGAACGGGCAGCCAAAATCCAGTGGGGAATGTTGGTGACGGTTTTTGCCATCAGCCACGCACCGGCTTTGCTGATGTTGGATATTCCTGACTATCAGGGCCAGAATATTAAGTTACTGCTGTTCCTGATGATAGTGGTGCAAATGTCGGATGTTTTGCAGTATGTATTCGGGAAGTTATTTGGCAAACGCCCAATTGTGCCGAAACTTAGCCCCAATAAAACCGTTGAAGGATTTGTGGGGGGAATCGCTGCATCTGTTTTGCTGGGAGCATCGTTGTTCTGGGTTACACCATTTTCCCCGTGGGAAGCGGGTCTGATGTCGCTTGCGATCACTTTGATGGGATTCATTGGAGGTTTGTGTATGTCAGCGATTAAGCGGGACAGTGGTGTGAAAGATTTTGGTGGGATTATCGAAGGGCACGGCGGAATGCTGGATAGAATTGACTCGCTTTGTTTCGCTGCCCCTATATTTTTCCATCTGACGCGCTATTTTTATACCTGAGGCTAAATAACCGAAGGGCTGTCGTCATGAGCATAAATTATGGGCGATGGGTCAGCACGGCGGCGCTAGCTGCGACGGTGCTGGCCAGTATTATTTTAATTGTAAAAATATTTGCGTGGTGGATAACGGGTTCGGTGAGTTTATTGGCGGCGCTGGTGGATTCTTTGGTTGATCTGGCCGCATCTCTGACCAATTTTTTTGCTGTACGCTATTCGCTTCAACCGGCTGATGAAGAGCACTCTTTCGGGCATGGCAAAGCTGAATCATTGGCAGCATTGGCTCAAAGCATGTTCATCTGTGGTTCGGCAATCTTCCTGTTTTTGACCGGCTTCCAGCATCTTGTTTCCCCGAAGCCATTGGAACATGCGGAGCTGGGTGTCTGGGTCATCGTTATTGCTCTGGTATCGACATTATGTTTGGTGACGTTCCAGAAATGGGTGATCAATAAGACCCAAAGTCAGGCTATCCGCGCAGATATGTTGCATTATAAGTCCGATTTGCTGATGAATGTGGCCATTTTGCTGGCGCTGGTTTTAAGTTTGTATGGCTTTAAGCGTGCGGATGCGTTATTTGCTTTGGGAATTGGTGTTTATATCCTCTACAGTGCATTACGGATGGGATATGATGCCGTACAATCTTTGCTGGATAGGGCTTTGCCGGATGAAGAGCGGCAGGAAATCATCAATATTGTCCAGAATTATCCCGGCATATCTGGCGGGCATGATTTACGAACCCGCCAATCGGGGCCGACCCGCTTTATCCAGCTTCATCTGGAAATGGATGATAATTTGCCCTTGGTGCAAGCCCATACTTTGGCTGCAGGCGTTGAAAATAAATTGCGGGAACGTTTTCCGGGGGCCGATATTATTATTCATCAAGATCCTAGCTCAGAGGTGCCTGAAGAATATAAAAACCGCTGGGATTAAGGGTGAATTTATCCATAATCAAAAGAACGTCAAAAAATAGACATAATCTTAATGCAGAGTGAACGTTTTTCCGTATTATAGGTTCTGTTGAATCAATTCAGCTTATGAGTTGACGATCAGGTTTCGTAAAATTGCCGTAACTCTTCCCTCAGGAAGTCATCAGCAGATTGATAAATATTATATTTACAAGTCAGAGGTCATCATGGTCAACAAGATTAAAAGAATCGGAGTCTTAACGAGTGGCGGTGATGCGCCTGGTATGAACGCCGCTATTCGTGGTGTTGTTCGTGCCGCTCTAAGCGAAGGGTTGGAAGTTTGCGGCATTTATGATGGCTATCTGGGTCTGTATGAAAACCGCATGAAAAAGCTCGACCGTTTTAGTGTTTCTGACATGATTAATCGTGGCGGTACATTTTTGGGGTCAGCACGCTTTCCTGAGTTCAGAAATGATAAAGTCCGAGAAACTGCCATTGAGAATTTGCGCAAAAATGATATTGATGCGTTGGTGGTGATTGGGGGCGATGGATCTTATTTGGGGGCGAAGAAGCTGACTGAAGCCGGCTTCCCTTGTATTGGCTTGCCGGGAACGATAGATAATGATGTTGCTGGTACGGATTACACCATTGGGTATTTCACAGCACTGGAAACGGTGGTAGAAGCGATTGACCGCCTGCGTGATACATCGACTTCTCACAAGCGTATTTCAATTGTTGAAGTGATGGGGCGTTATTGTGGTGATTTGACCTTATCGGCGGCAATTGCGGGTGGATGTGAGTTCATCGTTTTGCCTGAAAATGAAATACCTTTCGACCGCGAAGAGTTGCTGGCTGAAATTAAGGCTGGCATTGATAAAGGTAAGCGCCACGCGATCGTTGCTATCACTGAACACGTTTGTGATGTTGATGAGCTGGCAAAATATATTGAAGCGGAAACCCGTCATGAAACCCGAGCAACGGTGTTGGGGCATATTCAGCGTGGTGGGGCACCAGTGGCTTATGACCGTATTCTTGCTTCCCGCATGGGCGCTTACTCTGTTCAGTTGTTGCTGGAAGGGCATGGTGGCCGCTGCGTCGGGATCCAGAACGAAAAACTGGTTCATCACGATATCATTGATGCCGTAATGAATATGAAGCGTATCTTCAAAAAAGAATGGCTGGAAACCGCGAAGAAACTTTATTGAGTTTTTCCCCTGCTTTTTCCTGAAAAAATAGCTGCAAAAAAATTTCAGAGATAGCCGCATCATGTGGCTGTCTCACTTCCTATATTCTTCTCCAGCATAAGCAGGAATTTTAAATTATTTCTGCGTTATAGCGCTTTCTGTCAGTTTTTATGGTGAAAATCATAGTAGCTTAAGGAAGCATGTCATTGTGGTTACAAAAATTGTGGTTATAAAAGCAGGGGTGAAAGGATACGTGGTATCGGCGATTCTTTTGGTTGTTTTGGCAATGGCATTGATGACAAGCCGTGCCTGGGCAAAAGAGAGCCAACTTTTGAATGTATCTTATGATCCGACTCGTGAATTGTACCAACAGTATGATCAGGCCTTTAGCGAATACTGGCACAAAAAAACGGGAGATACTGTCAAAATCCGGCAGTCTCACGGGGGTTCAGGTAAGCAGGCAACTTCAGTCATTAATGGCCTTCAGGCGGATGTCGTCACTTTAGCGCTGGCATATGATGTGAATGCTATCGCTGAAAGTGGTCGGATCGATAAAAACTGGATTAAGCGTTTGCCGGATAACTCGGCACCTTATACATCAACGATTGTTTTTTTGGTGAGAAAAGGCAATCCTAAGCAGATCAAGGATTGGCCAGATTTAATTCGTCCGGGTGTTTCTGTTGTTACCCCAAATCCGAAAACTTCCGGTGGTGCACGTTGGAATTATCTGGCTGCCTGGGGTTATGCCTTAGCGCATAACAAGCAAGATCCAGCGAAAGCCAAAGCATTCGTGAAGGCGCTCTATAAAAATGTAGAAGTGCTGGACTCCGGTGCTCGTGGGGCAACAAATACCTTTGTCGAACGTGGCATTGGTGATGTGTTAATCGCATGGGAAAACGAAGCTCTGCTGGCGATTAATGCCTTGGGCAAAGGGCAATTTGAAATTGTGACACCGAGCACTTCTATTCTGGCTGAACCAACGGTTGCAGTTGTTGATAAAGTGGTTGATAAGCGAGGAACGCGTGAACTGGCAACGGAATACCTGAAATACCTTTACTCTCCGGTCGGGCAGGAAATTGCGGCCAGAAATTATTATCGTCCTCGCGATAAGGTTATCGCAGAAAAATACCATGCTTTTTTTCCGGCGCTGAAACTTTTTACGATTGATGATGTTTTCGGTGGCTGGGATAAAGCGCAGAAGGAACATTTTGCGACCGGCGGGACTTTTGACGAAATACTGCGTCGTTAATTTTTCAATGTCTAACCGTTGGGCCAGTTATTTGGCTCTATGGGTGATATCAAACAGATAAAAACCGCCACGAATGATGTTCTGTGGCGGTTTTTCATGCATGCCGTAAAACCAAAGCAATTATGCTTTTTTAGCGTCTGCTGCGGCTTTTACGATCACGGCAAAAGCATCGGCTTTCAGAGATGCACCACCGACCAGAGCACCGTCGATATCAGGTTGGGTGAACAACTCTGCCGCATTGCCGGCGTTGACGGAGCCGCCGTATTGGATAATGACTTGTTCAGCGATAGCGGCATCTTGCTTCGCAATATGGTCACGGATGAATTTATGCACTGCTTGCGCTTGGGCAGGCGTAGCAGATTTGCCGGTTCCGATGGCCCAAACAGGTTCGTAGGCAATAACGGTATCTTTGAATGCATCGGCACCCAGAGTATTCAGAACCGCATCGATTTGCCGAGCACAAACGGCTTCGGTCTGGCCTGCTTCATTTTCCTGCTCAGTTTCACCGATGCACAGAACGGGGATCAGACCCTGTTCTTTCAGAACAGCGAATTTTTTGGCGATGAACTCATCACTTTCTTTGTGGTAAGTACGACGCTCAGAATGGCCGATAATAATGTACTTCGCGCCAATGTCTTTCAGCATTTCAGCGGAAGTTTCGCCCGTGAATGCGCCAGAAAGGTTAACACCAACATCTTGTGCACCGAGGGCGATACGGCTGCCTGCCAGAGCATCTTTTGCCTGAGAAACATAAATTGTTGGTGGTGCAATAGCGACGCCGCAGCCGTCAACGTTGCTCAATTCTTTACGCAGGCCTGCAATCAGGTCGTTAACCATGTGGGTACTGCCATTTAATTTCCAGTTACCCATAACGAGTGGATGTCGCATATTTTTCCCTCCAACCAGAAAATAATCAAATTGCGAACTGAATGAATATTCTTTCTTTGCGGAACAACATCAACGATGATGTCACCCCCTGTAAGCGGAATCCCAACAGTATAAAGATCATCAACACGAATAGCTCTGCGCTGCGTCACTAATTTTCATTTGTTGAGGCGTCAGATAGCGATAGCTTAATCGGTTCAATCGCGAAGGTCATTATATTTTCGCTGCTGTTTACGATGACATAACGCACCGCGCCCATTTTTTGACTGAGCATTGATTGTTTTTCCGCGGCCTTTAACAGTTTTTCCAATTGAGTTTTGGCCTGAACCGGAGAAAGTGTCGGGTCAAATTGGCTGATCAAAGCTGTTATGTACTGTTTTGCCAGTGCGAAATTTTTATCATTCTCTTGTGCATTTTGCGAAGGCTGCAATGTAATTTGCAGGCTTTTAATTTTTTCACTGCCCCGTTCCAATATTGCCGAAGAGTAGATATTTTCATTGATTTTGCTGGCTGCGCGGATGAAAGGCTGGGAAATATCTTTACTGGCGACGACCTTGTATTCATACAAAGGGATTTTAGGATTTTTTTTGTTATATTTCTCCCGCAAGACAGGGATGGTATCTTCGAAAGTCGGGGAGTCCGGCAGCAGATATATCAACGGTGAGCTTGTGTCTGGTGTGATAGAAGGCTCATCAGCAACGGTTGAGAATGGCAAACTGATGCCAAAAGCGATTAAAATTGTCACCAGAAGTTTATTCATGCCTGTTTTCATTTTGCTACTCACTAAGTTAAATACTGACATAAGTTAAATGTGACTCAGTCAAATACAGGAAAAACAGCACCCACACTTGGAAAAGAATACATGACATTACAACAATGGGGATTCTCATTCAAAGGCCGAATTGGACGACGGGAATTCTGGATCGGCATCGGTATCTGTTTTGCCTTGATCTTTATACTCCTGACGCTGCATGGAATGCATGCTCTCCCCATGAATTATACAGCGATAGGTGTTGTCCTCCTGTTATATCCAACGGCTGCAATTTTTTCTAAGCGCCTGCATGATCGGGATAAACGGGGCGGTTGGGCGTTATTATTCGCACTGGCGTGGATATTGGTCTCTCTGGACTGGAGCGCAATGGCACCAATATGGCAATGGGGAATCGGCCGTTTTGTGCCGACGCTCATTTTTGTGATGATTATGCTGGATTGCGGCGTTTTCCGTGGCACTGAAGGCGCCAATCGTTTTGGTGAGATGGCAGAAATCGTTGATTACATTTCTGCCAATGAGCCGACTCGAAAAAGTTGATGAATTGATGCGGGCATGTGGCTAAGGAACAGGTGATTACCAATATTGTTCGCTGGTAATATGCCCCGGTTTACGGCGCAGGTGTTTTGCCATGCTGCGCTGCTCTTTTAGAAGTTGTTGGGTATCCCTGACCATTTGGGGATTCCCGCACAACATAACATGGCTGTTTTCTGGCTGCATTGGTAAACCCACCGCAGCTTCCAGTTCGCCATTTTCAATCAAAGCCGGAATCCGTCCCATCAGGGAGTTCGGCCATTTCTCTCGACTGACGACGGCCTGTATCCTTAATTTACCTTGAAACTTTTCTTCTAATTTCTGCATGATCGGTAAATAACTCAGATCATCCCCCCATCTGGCAGCATGAACTAAAACGAGGTTTTCAAATCGCTCCAGATCTTTTCCTTGTTGGAGAATGGAAAGGTAAGGCCCGATGCCAGTACCCGTTGAAAGCATCCAAAGTGTCTGACAATCCGGTATTTCATCGAGGACGAAAAACCCGGCGGCTTGTTCCGTTAACAGCAGCTCATCCCCTGTTTTTAGGGCTGCCAGTTTGGGGCTGAGTTTCCCTTCTGGAACAGTGACTAAATAAAACTCCAAGTCATTGTCATCGGGAGAGTTGACGTAAGAGTATGCGCGCTGAATGCGCACACCTTCGATTTCAAGTCCAAGCTTTGCAAATTGTCCGGCAGTAAATTTTTCAATCGGAGCATGAACTTTGATGCTGAAGAGTGAATCTGTCCAATTAGTTATGTCGGTAACTTTTCCTGTAACCCAGTTTGCCATTACGATTAACCCCTCTACACGATACTAGGCAAATAAATATGCTCAGTGTAATGAGACCTCTGCGTTGAAAGTTGCTACAGAGTGGTGGATAGATGATTTTTCGTGACGATTTTACGCGATTGCCTGAAATAGCATTATCGATTACGTGTTACAGATTAATTGTCTGGTGATTCGTGAGTTACATGGATTGATATGTACACTTTTATTGACATTTATGGCTGATTAGGCTGGATTTTTTTATTCATGTAAAATTGTATACTGCCGATAAAAAATATAGATTGCTAAGTAAGCGAGATTGAATGACATAAATCCAATCGGGTGCTCAATAGAGCATCTGATGGTTTCTGTTACTGTCCAATCTCTTGCTTTTAGCACTCATTCTTTAAGAAAACCTGTTCTCAAATAAACAATTGTATGTAAATGCGATGAGAAAAATAGAACACTTTAATTTATTGTTGATGTTGATTGTATTAGCCGCAGTCGGGCAAATGACACAAACAATTTATGTGCCGGTGATTGCAGATATAGCGAGTGCCTTTAACAAACCTGCCGGTGAAGTTCAGCGGGTGATGGCCGCGTATCTGTTTTCTTATGGGCTTTCGCAGATTTTTTATGGGCCGTTATCAGATAAGGTGGGGCGTCGGCCGGTTATTTTGGCGGGAATGTCTATTTTTCTGGCCGCCACCCTGTGTGCCCTGCTTGCCCATAATTTGTTGGTGCTGGTCGTTGCCAGTGCATTTCAGGGATTGGGGACGGGCGTTGCGGGTGTGATGGTGAGAACCATGCCGCGGGACTTATATACCGGTACAACATTGCGTTATGCCAATAGCTTGCTGAATATGGCGGTATTGGTCAGCCCCTTGTTGGCTCCCATTATTGGCGGAGTTGCTGCCCATTATTTTGGCTGGCGAGCCTGTTACTGGTTCCTGCTGATATTTGGGGCGACGATTGCTTTTTTCCTATACCGACATTTACCGGAAACCCGTCCCGAGCAGACGGCACATAACACTATGTTGGCTTCGTTCCAGCAATTGCTTTCCCATAGTTCCTTCGTGGCATATCTGATTATGCTGGTGGGTGGCCTGGCGGGTATTGCTGTTTTTGAAGCCAGCAGTGGCGTATTGATGGGTGCTGTTCTGGGGCTGGATAGTATAACTGTCAGTATCTTGTTTATTTTTCCAATACCGGCGGCTTTCCTTGGGGCTTGGTATGCAGGCCGTGAAGGTAAAACATTTTATCGGCTGATGTGGCACTCCGTCATTTGTTGCCTGTTGGCGGGAGCATTGATGTGGCTACCCGGCTTATTTGGGATTATGAATGTCTGGACCTTGTTGATACCTGCCACTTTATTCTTTTTTGGTGCCGGCATGCTGTTTCCACTGGCGACAACGGGGGCGATGGAGCCATTCCCTTATTTAGCGGGTGCGGCGGGCGCGCTGGTTGGGGGATTCCAAAATATAGGTTCCGGCCTGGCAACGTGGCTGTCAGCGATGCTGCCACAAAATAGTCAGTTCAGCGTTGGTTTATTGATGTTTTCAATGGCTCTGCTGATCCTCTTTTTCTGGTTGCCGATTTCCCAGCGCCTCCAACGCAAAGAGCACATGGCTTTATAAAGCAGAAAACGGTTTCTAACGGGAAAGTTTAAAAATCAAAAGGCTCCGGCAAAGTGAATAAACAATGCCGGAGCCTTTATTCTATTCATGCAATTTCAGTACAAACGGCTGACGTTACTAAACAGGGATCTGCTGCGTCCGTGCTGCTGAGCTCGATCCGTATGTCGTGGTTGGTGGTTGAAAAAATTATGTTAGTGCTAGTTATTCAATTGATTGAATATAAACGTGAAAGCGCATCAGCGCTGGATGGCGGCAGAGGTAATTAGTATTAATTTGCCTCTGGGGGTTATAAAAGTGCATGATATGGATTAGTCTTAATACAATCTATCAGTTTCGTTTTTTTTCGATACGGCGAGATCTGGCAGGTGCCTTGAATCGGCTCTACCCCACATGAGTTTAGATATAGTTCCTATCCGTGTTCATTTACTCCTTTGATGTGAAGTTACTAACTGTTTATTTTTCTTATGACTTTCAATTTTCTTTGATGGTTTTATTATTTTTATAATGTTCGAATTGTTATGTAAATACACTACTTTTAGCTCTACTGAGCGTTAGGTTTCTATACCGATGGGCATCTACAATTTCGTAAAAATGTCTTTTGTTATTTTTAAGGCTTAATTATGAAATTTAATAAATTAAATGAATTGGAACTGCAAAGGAAATATTGGGATATATATAGAGAAAATGTACGTAGCCGATGGAATAAACAGGCTGTAGATACCATGATGAATGAAGGAAAAGCATGGCACCGTGAAGGGAATAGAAATTTACATGATGATATAAAGCGCAATATAGATGATCTACAGCGTGAAATACAGGCTCATCCATATTCACCCGAAGAAGAGCAGTTTGCTAATGCATTTATGGGAAAAAAATTCTTCATTGTTCATGCAAGCAGTAATGATTTGAATGATAATTCTAAAAGAGAATTACTTATCTGTTCCCACCGTTATCTGGAAAAAAAAGGGACTGGATTTTTCAAGAATAACACTACGATAGATGATGTACGTGAGCTGGCTAATGATGACTATGTGTTTTTTTCACTTGAAGTAGGTGGCGAATTGCAAAAAAAACGTAGTCGATTCGGCAATAAGTTTTATCGTATTCCCTACACAAAAGAGAATGTGTCACTTCGTCATTCTTCAATGGCATTAGTTGATCAGATTTTATTAACAGCTCCAGATAGTCGAATGATTAAGGGGCTTACTAATGGTGCTAATGTACACCTTGATCATCGAAGATTTATTAATCATAGAATTATTTTTTCAGGTATTGATAATTGCCTAACAGGGCTTCTTTATTCAATTATTCTAACGGTTAGGAAATTCAATATCACTTTACAGCGTGATAGAGAAACAATTCTATATGCGAGAAGCGATAAGGAAATAAGTGACGTTATTAATGGATTATTTCGTCCTGAGATCAGAGTGCCAAGAATGTTTAGTGCTTCCGTAGGTGAATATAAAAAAATTCTTAAGAAATAAAGCATGGATTAATTCATGTGCAGGTGGCATAAAATCGGAAACAAGGTTTGAACTTTGGTGGATTAGAAGGCTTGTTCAAGCCTTCTAATCTTACTTAATGTGAATTCGGGATAAACAGAATATTTTATGCTGGATTCACTGGAGGGTTGATGGCATATTGCCTGAAACCGAAAAAGCCATCACTGAATGTTACTAATTTTGAAAAAACAGCACGTCAGATAATGGCTCAAATCGATCTCAGGTTATTAATCTTTCGTTATCAGGCGCGATCTTCCCAATCTTGAGCACGGGCAACAGCTTTTTTCCAACCATTGTATTTATGGTTGCGCTCTGTTGTTTCGATGCCAGGGCGGAACTCTTTTTCGATGGTCGCTTTGCTCTTCACTTCATCCAAATCCCGCCAGAAACCCACAGCCAGACCTGCAAGGAAGGCTGCTCCCAATGCTGTACTTTCACGGACTTCCGGGCGTTCTACCCGAGTGCCGAGAATATCAGACTGAAATTGCATCAGGAAGTTGTTGGCGACAGCGCCACCATCCACCCGTAGAGCTTGCAGGCGTGTACCTGCATCTGCTTGCATTGCATCCAAGACATCACGGGTTTGGTAAGCAATGGATTCCAGTGTGGCACGAATAATGTGGTTACTGTTTGCCCCTCGGGTCAAGCCGAAAATAGCGCCACGGGCGTAAGGATCCCAGTATGGTGCTCCAAGCCCGGTAAATGCCGGAACAACATAAACACCGTTGCTGTCTTTTACTTTGGTAGCAAAGTATTCGGAGTCGGTGGCATCGGCAATAAGTTTCAATTCATCACGTAACCATTGGATGGAAGCTCCGCCAACAAATACTGCACCTTCCAAAGCATAATTGACTTCACCGCGCGGGCCGCAGGCAATCGTGGTCAGTAATCCATGGTTGGAACGAACCGCATCCGTGCCTGTATTCATCAACAGGAAGCAGCCTGTACCATAAGTATTTTTCGCCATGCCGGGATGAACACACAGTTGCCCGTACAGCGCCGCTTGTTGGTCACCTGCGATGCCAGCGATAGGAATGCGGGTGCCTCCTTTACCGCCAATATTGGTTTGGCCGTAAACTTCCGAAGACGCTGAGACTTTTGGCAGCATAATCCGTGGGATATTCAGTTCCTCAAGGATTTTCTGATCCCAGTCCAGATTATGAATATTGAATAGCATGGTACGGGAAGCGTTGGTGTAATCGGTGACATGTACGCGCCCTTGGGTCATTTTCCAGACCAGCCAAGTATCGACCGTACCAAATAATAGCTCACCGTTTTCAGCACGCTTGCGTGCGCCTTCAACGTTATCCAGGATCCACTTTATTTTGGTGCCGGAAAAATAAGGGTCAACAACCAAACCTGTATTTTGGCGGATATATTCTTCCAGCCCGTCTTTTTGTTTCAGTTTGGTACAAATGTCAGCCGTTCTGCGACATTGCCATACAATTGCGTTATAAACAGGTTTACCGGTCGCTTTTTCCCAAACAATCGTTGTTTCGCGTTGGTTAGTAATACCAATGCTGGCAATTTGATCTGAGCTGATATCTGCTTTTGCCAGTACTTCAACCAATGTGGAGCTTTGGCTTGCCCAAATTTCCATTGGATCGTGCTCCACCCAACCGGGCTTGGGGTAGATTTGCGGAAACTCTCGTTGTGAGATGCAGACAATATTGGCATCGTGATCAAGTACAACTGCTCGTGAGCTGGTTGTGCCCTGATCCAGAGCGACGATATATTTTTTCTCGGTGATATTTTCTGTTGTCATAACTATAACCTGGTTTTAAGCATGTATTTTTTATTGTTTTATTGAGTTGTCATTACTGTTTGTCATAACTGTTTTTTGTTGCTTCAGTTATACAGTATGGCAAATTTAAACCTCGCGTGGTAAATGGCGAGTAATAAGTTTTCGGTAGCCAAAGGCACCTAAAATTGCACCAACGATAGGGGCAGTCAATGGAACAAGGCAATAAGGAATATCCCGGCCGCCTGTCAGGGCGATATCTCCCCAGCCCGCTAAATACGCAACCAGTTTAGGGCCGAAATCACGGGCCGGGTTCAGGGCAAATCCGGTCAGAGGGCCGAATGAGCCACCAATAACTGCAATGAGGATACCAATCAACAAAGGCGCTAAAGGGCCGCGAGGGATGCCGTTGCCATCGTCAGTCAAAGACAAGATCAGGCACAGCAGGACGGCTGCAATAATGACTTCAATGATAAACGCATGCAGTACAGAAATCTGTGACGCAGGGTATGTGGAGAAAACACCTGCCGTGAAGAGGCTTTCCTGTGAGCCACGGGCGATATTGTGTACCTGTTCATAGTCAAAAAAGAGGTTGTAATACATCATGTAAACAATGGCTGCCGCGGTGAAACCACCGAGCATTTGGGCGATGATGTAAGGCAACACTTTTTTTCTATCAAAATTGGCAAATAGGCATAAAGCAATGGTGACGGCTGGATTGAGATGCGCACCGGAGATGCCTGCCGTGAGATAAACTGCCAAGGCTACACCAAAACCCCAGATAACGCTGATTTCCCATAAACCTAGTTGTGCGCCGGCGAGTCGGGCGGCAGCAACACAGCCTAATCCGAAGAAAACGAGCAATGCTGTTCCCAAAAATTCTGAAATGCATTGACCTGATAATGCTGGAGTCGTGGTCTGGCTCATTTCTATATCCTATAAAAGTACAATAAAGATTAATTATTAGTCTTTTCTCTTATATGTAATCCGATAAAGTGTGTATTAGAGAAAGATCCCTGTGAATTTATCGTTAATGCGCGTAAACGAGAAATAGCGAAATTGAAATCTGCGTGTTGCGTCAACAAAATGAGCGAATTCGCATTTGATTGCGGTTTTGTTTGGCTTCTAAATGTGATCTTACAGACATTTCGGTTTAGTCACTATATTTCTCGTTATACCGCACATTGAAAGGATGAAACTAGACAGGCGCTAATAGGCTAAATACAATCAGAGCATTGCTTACAAGAGGGCCATAGAATGTCATTTGAAGTTTTTGAAAAACTAGAATCGAAAGTTCAGCAAGCGATTGATACCATCACTTTGCTGCAAATGGAAATTGAAGAATTAAAAGAAAAGAACGCAGTATTAACCCAGGATGTCCAGAATGCGACAGACAGCCGTGAGTCATTAGTGCGTGAAAATGAGCAGCTCAAACAAGAACAAACAGCATGGCAAGAGCGCTTACGTACACTGTTGGGCAAAATGGAAGATGTACAGTAAGGTATTTAACGGCTTAGCTGAAAAAGGGCGTAACAATCGCCCTTTTTTTATGATGCAGGATAAAACGGCAACCCTGTCATTATGATGGGAGATAAACGTGTAATGAATTACCTTCGGGTTTACACTTCATCTTCTTCGTCAATATCATTGTCTTCTTCGGCTTCCAGCGATACATCGGATAAAACCATGCCCGTGTTGTCTGCATAGAGATAGTCGCCCGAGAAGAACGTTACACCACCGAAGTTCACTCTGATATCGCTTTCCCCTATGCCTTCGCTGTTGGAACCGGCAGGAATGGCAGCCATTGCTTGAATGCCAATATCAAGTTCGGCAAGATGATCGACCTGGCGTACTGCGCCATAGACGACAATGCCTTCCCACTCGTTATTGGCAGCCAGTTGCGCAAGCTCTGCATCGATGAGCGCCTTGCGTACTGATCCACCACCATCAACGAGCAAAATACGGCCATGCCCATTTTCTTCAAGTAAATCATAAAGCAGGCCATTATCTTCAAAGCATTTCACCGTGATGATTTGACCACCAAATGAAGTACGCCCACCAAAGTTGGAAAATAGTGGTTCTACCACGTTTATATCTTCTTGATAGATATCACAAAGTTCGGAAGTATCATATTTCATGGGATTTACGTCTGGTTTATGCAAGGAACGGACAGTATATCCTTTTAAAGTCAATGTTGGCAAAATCATCAATCTCAAAACTTGAAGATAAAATTGACATCTACTCGCCTAATTAAACAACAATCCAATAGAAAACAGCACATTCGTCAATAACGCCACTTTCACCATTTGCACGAGTTTAGGGCGCATGCCCTCTGGTGTCGGGTCTCGCAGTACTTGCGATATGTGATTGATAATCAAAGGCAAGGCAAGCAGGAATAACCAACCAGACCAACCTTTTATGTATAGTAGGGTAAAGGAAACAAGGCAAATGACCGCGCCAGTCAGTAAAGCTGCATGGTAATAACGCGCTTTTTTTCCGCCCAGCCTGACTGCCAGTGTATTTTTCCCATTTTTTCGATCACTTTCGATATCACGCAAATTATTAATATTTAATACCGCCACGGAGAGTAAACCACAGGCTGTTGCGGGCAGGGCCGTACTCAGAGAAAAGGAGTTGGCCTGTAGATAGTAAGTGCCAAGAACACTCAGCCAGCCAAAAAAGATCAGGACGGAAATATCGCCTAGGCCCATATAACCATAAGGCTTGGCTCCCACTGTATAAGTGATAGCAGCCACGATAGCCAGTAGCCCCAAGACCAAAAAGCCAATAACATCATTGAAGCTATTGCAGGCCACGATGATAAGTGCAATACCTGATAGGCAAGAGAGCAGTACGGTGATCTTCAAGGCATTTTTCATCTGCGTTGCGGTGATCAAGCCTTTTTGCATTCCGCGCATTGGGCCAATGCGTTTTTCTGTGTCACTGCCTTTGACAACATCACCGTAATCATTGGCCAAATTGGAAAGGATTTGCAAAATGGCGGCGGTCAATAAAGCAAGCAGTGCTACGGGCCATTTAAAATGACCTGTCCATGAGGCAAGAGCTGATCCGGTTATGACAGCCGCTACAGCCAGTGGGAGTGTTTTAGGGCGTAAACTTTCTAACCATGCCTGAGTCTGACTGGTAGGCGTTGATGGGCTTATGCTCATATAGTCACTATCTATCACTATTTGGTGTGTGTATGATAAATTTTATATCATCGAAAATAGAGAAATGGGAGGCTTTTAGCCTCCCATTTATGATTTCTTCAAGTTTTCTTTGCGCTAAGTTCGCGATTAGTCACGTTAGCGTGAATAAATTTGGCGAATAAGAGCAAATCAAATTTGCGACCGATTATAAAATAAACCGACTCAAATCTTCATCAGCTACCAGCTCATCCAAGTGCTCTTTGACATATTCCGCATTGATTTCAACTGATTGCCCCTGACGCTCACTTGCATCAAACGAGATATCTTCCATCATACGTTCAAGCACAGTATGCAGACGGCGGGCACCAATGTTTTCAGTGGATTCATTCACTTGCCATGCAGCTTCTGCAATTTTGCGGATGCCGTCGGTGGTGAATTCGATACTCATGCCTTCGGTTGCCATCAGCGCCTTGTACTGCTCAGTCAGGGAAGCGTTAGGTTCAGTCAGAATGCGCTCGAAGTCTTCTGTAGTCAGTGCTTGCAATTCAACACGGATAGGCAAGCGGCCCTGAAGTTCAGGGATCAGATCAGAAGGGCTGGAAACCTGAAATGCGCCAGATGCAATGAACAGGATGTGATCGGTCTTGACCATGCCGTGTTTGGTGGAAACTGTACAGCCTTCGACCAATGGCAGCAGATCACGCTGAACACCTTCACGGGAAACATCCGGGCCGGAAGATTGACCACCACGCTTACAAATTTTATCGATTTCATCGATAAAAACGATACCGTGCTGTTCAACGGCGTCAATGGCCTGCTGTTTCAATTCTTCAGGATTTACCAGCTTCGCGGCTTCTTCTTCAATCAGCAACTGGAATGCGTCTTTGATTTTCATCTTGCGACTTTTTTGACGCTGGCCTGCCATATTCTGGAACATAGACTGCAACTGGTTGGTCATCTCTTCCATGCCCGGAGGTGACATGATTTCAACGCCAACTGGAGCGGCTGCAACTTCGATTTCAATTTCTTTATCGTCTAACTGGCCTTCACGCAGTTTCTTGCGAAATGCCTGACGAGTTGAAGATGGCTCAGATTGAGTTTCTGTTTGCCCCCAGTTATTTTTTGCGGGTGGCAGCAGGGCATCCAGAATGCGCTCTTCTGCAAGCTCTTCGGCACGATAGCGGTTTTTATCAATGGATTGCAGGCGCACCATTTTCACCGCAGCATCAGTCAGATCACGAATAATGGAATCCACTTCTTTGCCGACATAACCAACTTCAGTAAATTTTGTGGCTTCAACCTTGATGAACGGTGCATTGGCCAGTTTTGCCAGACGGCGGGCAATCTCAGTTTTACCCACACCTGTTGGACCAATCATCAAAATATTTTTTGGCGTAACTTCATGACGCAGGGTTTCATCCAACTGCATGCGGCGCCAGCGGTTGCGCAGTGCAATGGCAACAGCGCGCTTTGCTTGATCCTGACCGATAATGTGATTGTCGAGTTCGCTGACAATTTCGCGAGGAGTCATTTCAGACATACTATCTATCCTTACGCTTTTGAAGGAAGTTCTTCGAAGTTGTGATTATGGTTGGTATAGATGCAGATATCGCCGGCGATAGACAGGGCGCGTTCGGTGATTTCTCTGGCGCCGAGTTCAGTGGTCTCCAGCATTGCACGGGCAGCAGCTTGTGCGTATGAGCCGCCGGAACCAATGGCAATGAGATCATTTTCTGGCTGAATCACATCACCGTTACCTGTAATAATCAGAGACGCATTTTCATCTGCGACCGCAAGTAAGGCTTCTAACTTGCGCAGCATGCGATCCGTTCGCCAGTCTTTGGCTAGTTCAACAGCTGCTTTGGTCAAGTGTCCCTGATGCATTTCGAGTTTTCGCTCAAACAGTTCGAACAGGGTGAAAGCATCAGCAGTACCGCCGGCAAAACCCGCGATGACTTTGTCATTGTAGAGGCGGCGCACTTTGCGGACATTGCCCTTCATAACGGTATGACCCATTGTTGCTTGTCCGTCACCGCCGATGACGACTTTGCCATTACGGCGAACACTTACGATTGTAGTCACGAGTTAGCCCCTGGTTACAAAATAGAAAATGGTACATGCGGGGCATTGGCTCATTTGTTCGCAGCTATCTGCGTGATTGCCGAGAAAAAACACCGCATGTATGTGATTAGTAGGTAAGATGGGGGAATTTTCTGGGTTTTCAACCCCCAACAGGGCGGAGAATACAACCAGAGACTCCTGCACCGGCAACACGGCTACGCATTTTTTCAGCACTGTTCTTATTGTTATAAGGGCCGAGTACCACGCGGTTCCAGTTGTCTTTCGTCGTAATCTGACTTTCAATGCCAGCGAAAGCAAGGCTGGCACGGACTGATTCAGCTTGTTCCATCGCCCGGAAAGAGCCGCATTGTAGCATTAATCGGGTGTCATTTGTGGCGGTTTTTTGTTCAGGGGTCGCTTGTTTCGCTTGCTTTGGCTCATATTCCGGTGCCTGCGCCGGAGGAGCCATTGTTATATGCGGAAGTGAAGCAGGTTCGCCGTTGTAAGGCACTTCTTTCAACGAAACAGGAGGCTGGCGCATATCTGACTGCATTTGTTCCAGCAACTGTTTTTGCTCTGGCGTGAGTTGGGGCGCGCGAACAGAAGGCTGGTTTGATACCGCAGAGGGATCTTGTATTGAAGACTCATTGACCGGACGGTTTTCCAGTTCTTTGATATAACTCCAGCGCTCTTCCGGTTTTGGTGGCAGGCCATGGCTTTTAGGATTATGGGAAGGTGGCGGGGCATTTTGTACACTTTCTTTTTTGTTATGTACGATGAAAAACAGGCCACCAATAAACATGATCACCAAGGCCACTGCAACGGCTAATGTAGTTTTGGGTAATCCTTGAGACTGATTTTTTTTCTTACCAGTACTTTTCTTACGGGGATTAGTTCGCCCGCGACTTACATAATCTCGTTGTGCCACTGTTTAATTCACTGAGTTAATTAAAAATTAAGGAATGGATAACTAATGTTACTTAACCTGTGCTTATTTGCCTAGCTTTTAGGCGCGCAGGTACTTTCACGAATAATTAATTCTGCATCCAATAATCTTGAGCCTTTGGAAACCAGACGCCCCTGAAGTTGTTCCAGCAATAAAAGGACGGAATGGTGCCCAATCTCATAGCGGGGCTGGGCCACCGTGGTTAAAGCAGGTTCGCTATATTGAGCCAGATTCAGATTATCAAATCCTACAACAGAGAGATCCTCTGGTAATTTTAATCCCATTTTTTTAGCTTGCCACATTGCCCCCATCGCCATAATGTCGCTATGGCAAAAAATTGCGCTGGGAGGTTCAGGCAGGGTCAGCAGATTTTCAGCTAATGCAGCTCCACTCTCATGGGTAAAATCACCACGGGCAATATACTCTTCGCGAATGTCTTTCCCTGTGCGGCGCAATGCCTGAATGTAACCTTGCAGGCGATAGTGGCACAGCGGCATATTTTCCGGCCCGGTAATGCAAGCAATGCGTTTGTGTCCCAGTTTTTGCAAATGGTGGGTGGCATTGAAGGCAGAGGTCAGGTTATCAATATGGACAGTCGGCAGTTCCAGATCTGGCGCAAACTCGTTTGCCATTACCATTGGCGGCAGATTTTTCTGTTCTTCCTTGGAAACATCGAAAGGAATATTGGAGCCCAGCAATACCATGCCATCAATGCGTTTGGTGATCAGAAGATTGATGAATGCATGTTCCTGTTGTTGCTGATGCTTGCAATCACCTATCAGCACGAGATACCCATGTTCTGCTGCACTTTCTTCAATGCCACGGATGACTTCAGTAAAGAATGGATCGCTGATATTGGGAACGATAACCAAGATTGCTCTGGATTCATTGCGCCGTAAATTTTTGGCAAGATTGTGAGGGTAGTAACCAACTTCCAGTACCGCATTCTCAACTTTTTGTCTCGTGCGGGCAGAAACTTTGTCGGGATTCATAAGTGTTCTTGATACGGTTGCGGTAGAAACACCAGCCACTTTGGCAACATCTTTCATGGTTGCCAATGCGCAATTCTTTTTTTCCATAGTTCACACCTCACTTTCCACAGGCAGCGAAACGATTGCTCTCCGGCTGCTAAAAAAACGCCAGACATTCCTGTTAGGAAGTACTGGCGGGTCGTTTTCTACAGTCATATTAATAAATTCATTTTAAACTGATTAATAGAACTATCCGTTACTTTGTTTGCATAAAAAGTGTGATACGCGTCATTTTTTAGAGATGCTTCGCAAATTAAGGAAATAATTGTCCCTGTTTTTTCCTAGAGATACTGACTAAATTTGCCGCTTTGCGACGGGGCGCAATTTTCTATTTCTGTTATACCCTTTGTCATTTCCTTGTCACCGCGATGCAATTTGAAATCCATTGGGTATATTGGTTAACAGTTTTCTGTTATCAACCTTCGGTAGGATCAACGTCAATGTTCCATTTCACTTTACGTGCTTGTGGTAATGCCATGATTTTCGGGTAGATTTCCGCCATCATTTTCTGGAGAAAAATCCGTGAGGGATGTTGGATCATCAATTGCCAGCGATAGCGCCCACTGCGCTTGGCCTGTAAGGCTGGAACCGGCCCCATGACCCACAAGTGGCTATCATTGAGCGGGTGATGTTCGAGCAATTGACGCATTTGTTGCAAAAATGCGGGGGCTTGCTGATTGTCGTGATCTTCCGAACGAAGCAGAATATGGCTGGCAAAGGGAGGAAGGTGCACTTGCTGGCGCTCTTCCATTGCTTGCTGGGCAAAGGCATCGTAGCCTTTTTCCAGCAAGACCTGTAACAAAGGGTGTTCAGGATGGTGGGTTTGAAGTACGACTTCTCCCCGTTTCCCCGCTCGGCCTGCGCGACCAGAGACTTGGGTATAGAGTTGGGCAAAACGTTCTGCTGCTCGAAAATCGGCAGAAAACAAGGCGCCATCCACATCAAGTAAAGCAACCAGTGTTACGTCAGGGAAATGATGGCCTTTTGCCAGCATCTGGGTGCCAATCAAAATGCGGGCTCCGCCTTGTTGAACCTCGGCCAGTTGCTGCTCCAGTGCACCTTTGCGGCTGGTGGTATCACGATCGATGCGGGTTACCGGGGTATCGGGGAACAGTTTTGTTATGCCATCTTCAAGTTGTTCCGTACCCAAACCGACCGGCATTAAGTTGGTTGAACCACATTGTGGGCATTGGCGCGGGATAGGGCGCTGACTGTCACAATGGTGGCAACGCAAGTGACGATGGTTCTGATGCAGGGTGTAGTAGTGATCACAGCGTTGGCATTCTGCTATCCAGCCACATTCGTGACAGAGCAAGGCCGGGGAATAACCTCGGCGGTTCAGGAACAGGATCACTTGGTTGTCGGCCTTAAGATGTTCCCTGATCCGGTTGATGAGGGGCTGTGACAGACCGACTGTCAACGGCAATCCTTTCATATCCAGTAAATGCTGGGTTGCAGGCTGTGCATGGCCTGCCCGCTTGGTTAATTTGAGTTGGCGGTATTTATTCTGTTGAACGTTATACAGTGTTTCGAGCGCTGGAGTGGCCGTTCCCATGACGATCGGAATGCCCTCTTTTTTGGCGCGAAATACGGCCAGATCACGGGCATGGTAGCGCCAGCCTTCTTGCTGTTTGTAAGAACTGTCATGCTCTTCATCAATAATGATGACGCCCAGATGTGCAAAAGGAGTAAAGAGAGCAGAGCGAGTCCCAATAACAATGGCATTTTCCCCTTGTTTCGCCCGCAGCCAGACTGTCAGCCGTTCACTGTCATTCAAGGCGGAATGCAAAACGTCGATAGGGGCGTTGAAACGTTCCCGAAATCGCCGGATAGTTTGCGGGGTTAAACCAATCTCAGGCACTAAAATCAGTGCCTGTTTACCCTGTTCAAGAATATTTTCCAAAATACTGAGATACACTTCGGTTTTGCCTGACCCCGTGATACCCGCGAGTAGCCACGGGGAAAACGTTTGGTCTTCTGCGCGAATGGCACCAACTGCTGTGGCCTGTTCAGTATTGAGTTTTAATCGTTCACCGATGGTCTTGAAATTGGCCCGCCAATCTTCTGCTTTGGGTTGCGTTGGGTACAACTCTATCAGTGCTTTCTTTTTCAGTGATTGCAGGGCGCTTTCACTTAATGCCAATTCAGAAACTTGATGGCGATAAATGGGGTTCTGGCGTATGGTAGCCAAAGCCTGCTGTTGTTTGGCTGAACGCTTGAGTTGTGCAAGCGGAAATTCTCGGCCTGCATCTGTTGCCTGCCATTGCCAGAGTGGGGCAAATTCTGCATTTTTTCCCTGTCGTAACAAGACGGGCATGGCATGGAATAAAACCTCTCCCAGCGGATAATGATAATAGCTGGCTGACCATAAAAGTAATTGCCAGAGGTCATCAGGGAAAAGCGGTTGAGTATCCAGAATAGAAGAAATAGTCTTGAGTTGTTCAAGAGGAAATTCGCTCTTGTCCGTCACGCCGACAACAATTCCTATCGCATTGCGCTTACCAAATGGCACAAGCACGCGAACACCGGTAGCCGGTAGCGGCAATTCTGTGGGCAGCAGATAATCAAAGGCACGGGCTAGAGGGACAGGCAACACAACCTGAACAACTGTCATAAGGCGATTTCCGGATAAATGGTGACCCGATGAAACAATAGGGTGAAAAAACACATATTAATAAGGGTATCATAGCAAAGCTGCGGATTTCATTGCGCAATAACCCGATATTCTGTATGATCCGCCGCCTTTGGTATAGAAATTACCGATACGTATTTTTATCAACACGACGTGTGGTGTCCGGCGGCAACAAGGCTGGATAGCGACACGGCCTTAACAGAGGTTTCCCATGAAACAAGGTATCCATCCTAAATACGAAGAAATTACTGCTTCTTGCTCTTGCGGTAACGTTATGAAAATCAACTCTACTGTACGTCACGACCTGAACCTGGACGTTTGTGGTGCATGCCACCCGTTCTATACTGGTAAGCAGCGTGATGTTGCGACCGGTGGTCGTGTTGATCGCTTTAACAAACGTTTCAGCGTTCCAGGTGCTAAGAAGTAATGACTTTTTTCTGTCTGTTACCCATACAGGCAGAATAATAGTTGAAACAAAAACGCCCGATGCTTTGCACCGGGCGTTTTTGTTATCAATATTCCCATGTATCAGGATCAATGCCGAGTTCGCGCATCATGTCTTTTGCCGCTTCCGGAATTTCATCATGACGCTCTTTGCGTAAATCATTATCATCGGGCAGAGGCTGTCCAGTGAACGCATGGAGAAATGCTTCGCACAGCAATTCGCTGTTTGTTGCATGACGCAGATTATTCACCTGACGGCGGGTGCGTTCATCTGTCAGTATTTTTAATACCTTTAACGGAATCGAAACCGTAATTTTTTTGACCTGCTCACTTTTTTTGCCATGTTCAGCATAAGGGCTGACATACTCACCATTCCACTCAGCCATGAGGTACCTTAAATAGTTTTGGATCAAGTAATCAGAACCAGAAATCAGGGGATATTTCTGTCTGTTTTCATGTTAGTAATAGGCTATTCTAGCATAACTCGCTTATCGACTATAGCCGTCTATACATTCATCCATACCATCTATATTCACCCATGCCATCTATTATTACATTCGCCGCTGTACTGCCGTTTGCAATCCATTTGGATATTAACGTACCTGTTTCAGGCATCCATGCTGCCTATGAACATGCAGTCGCAGTCTATGAAATAGAACCAGACGAAATATGAGGTATAAAAATAATCACTGAATCGCCATATTAAACCGCAATTCATTTTGGATGTCTAGATGTATTGACGTCTATCTTTTCAGTCGTTATGCTTGCGAAACGTCAATAATAATGATGATGGGTAAATTTCATGGAATGTAAGCAAGCAACAGTCGCGGTTCATAGTGGCTTAAATATTGATGAGCAATATGGTTGTGTTGTTCCGCCTGTCTACCTTTCCAGCACGTATAACTTCACTGATTTCAATACCCCCAGAGAACATGATTACTCGCGCCGCGGCAATCCCGGTCGTGATATCGTCCAGCAGGTTTTGAGTGAACTGGAAGGAGGAAGTGGTGCTGTAATGACCAGCAGCGGTATGTCAGCTATTCATTTGTTATGCACTGTGTTCCTGAAGCCGGGAGACTTATTGGTGGCTCCCCATGATTGTTATGGTGGCAGTTATCGTCTGTTTGACAGCTTAAGCAAGCGAGGGGCATATAATGTCATTTTTATTGATCAGGCAGATGAGAATGCTCTGAAATTGGCATTAGCGCAAAAACCGAAATTGGTGTTGATTGAAACTCCCAGTAATCCACTCTTGCGGATCGTCGATATTCAGCGTATTTGCGATTTGGCCCATGAGGTCGGGGCGTTGGCTATCGTCGACAACACTTTTCTTAGCCCTGTGCTGCAAAAGCCGCTGGATTTAGGCGCGGATATCGTGGTTCATTCCTGCACAAAATACTTAAATGGGCATTCTGACCTGATAGCGGGTGCAATTATTGCCAAAGATCCGGCAATTGCTGCTGATTTAGCATGGTGGGCGAACAATATTGGCGTGACAGGTGGTGCTTTCGATAGCTACCTGCTATTGCGTGGCATCCGTACTTTATCGGCGCGTGTATTGCTTCAGCAAAGTAATGCGGCTGCCATTGTGGAATATCTGCAACAGCAGCCACAAGTGAAAAAACTCTACTATCCTGCACTGGAAAATCATCCGGGGCATAAAATTGCTGTTAAGCAACAAAAGGGATTTGGAGCAATGCTGAGTTTTGAATTGGATGGCGATGAACAGACCATACGTCGCTTTTTATCTGCGTTAAAATTATTTACTCTGGCTGAATCTCTCGGTGGGGTGGAATCGTTGATTTCTCATACCGCAACAATGACACACGCGGGAATGTCAGCAGAAGCAAGAGCTCAGGCAGGGATTACGGATTTGCTTCTTCGTGTCTCTGTGGGAATTGAAGACAGTCAGGATTTAATTGCCGATCTGGATAATGCATTTCAGGCGGCGGTAACGAGGTAATCATTAATCATGAGTGCACTGGCAACAATAGGGGCGGAATCTGACCGCCAGTTACATAAATTTGGCGGCAGCAGCTTGGCTGATGTGAAATGTTATCAGCGAGTAGCGGACATTATGGCGAATTATAGCCAGCCGGGTGATTTGATGGTGGTATCAGCGGCGGGTAGTACAACCAATCAACTTATTGATTGGCTGAAATTGAGCCAAAGTGACCGGATATCGGCTCACCAGATACAACAATCGCTGCGTCGCTATCAGCAAGATTTGATCCGCGGTTTGTTGCCAGAATTAGTTGCAGAAGAATTGATCGCAAAATTTATTGCCGATCTGGAACGATTGAGTGCTTTGTTGGATAAACCCGTTACCGATATTACATATGCAGAAGTGGTCGGGCACGGTGAAGTCTGGTCTGCCCGCCTGATGTCAGCAGTACTGGAACACCGTGGCATTCCAAGCGCATGGCTGGATGCCCGTCAATTTCTGTGTGCGGAACGCGCAGCCCAGCCACAGGTTGATGTCAGCTTGTCCCAGCCTCTGCTCAGCCAGTTATTGATCCAGAATCCCGGCAAACGGCTGGTCGTTACCGGTTTTATTTCCAGCAATAAAAATGGTGAAACAGTCTTGCTGGGGCGCAATGGCAGCGATTACTCAGCGACTCAAGTGGGTGCTCTGGCTGGTGCCAAGAGAGTCACGATTTGGAGTGATGTAGCGGGCGTTTACAGTGCTGATCCGCGCAAAGTCAATGATGCGTGCCTGCTGCCATTGTTGCGTTTAGATGAAGCCAGCGAATTGGCTCGTCTGGCGGCACCGGTGCTCCATACCCGGACATTGCAGCCTGTTTCCATCAGTGATATTGACCTGCAACTGCGTTGCAGTTATCAACCGGAGCAAGGCTCAACCCGCATTGAGCGGGTGCTGGCGACAGGGACTGGGGCAAAAATCGTTACCAGTCATGATGATGTCTGTTTGATTGAATTGCATGTTTCTTCATCCCATGATTTCCAAAAGATTTACAAGGACATCGATTCATTACTGAAACGGGCACAAGTCCGGCCTTTGGCGACCGGGTTGCATGCGGATTGCAACCTTATCCAGCTCTGCTATACCTCAGAGCTGGTGAACAGTGCCCTTGATGTTTTGCAGGATGCATCATTACCCGGAAAACTTTCTTTGCGTGAAGGTTTGGCATTGGTTGCCTTGGTAGGGGCGGGTGTCTGCAAAAATCCGCTGCATAGCCACCGTTTTTATCAACAACTCAAAGACCAGCCCGTTGAATTTATCTGGCATGCTGAAGATGGCATCAGTCTTGTGGCTGTTTTGCGCCTTAGCCAAACTTCGCATGTGATCCAAGGGTTGCACCAAAGCTTGTTCCGGGCAGAAAAGCGTATTGGTTTAGTGCTGTTTGGCAAAGGAAACATCGGATCGCGTTGGTTGGAACTGTTTGCTCGCGAACAGAAGAATATTTCCGCCCGCAGTGATTTTGAATTTATTTTGGCGGGGGTGGTGGATAGCCGCCGGAGCTTGCTGAACTATCAGGGGATAGATGCCAGCCGGGCCTTGGCGTTTTTTGATGATGATGCAACAGAACATGCTGAAGATGCCCTGTTTTTATGGATGAGGGCGCATCCTTATGATGATTTAGTCGTATTGGATGTGACGGCAAGTGAAGAGCTGGCTAAAGAGTATATCGATTTTGCCAGTTATGGTTTCCACGTCATCAGCGCAAACAAAGTCGCAGGTTCTTCTGACAGCAATACATACCGCATGATCCGTGACGCGTTTGCGAAAACAGGGCGTCATTGGTTATACAATGCCACCGTTGGCGCGGGATTGCCGGTCAACTATTCCGTCAGAGACTTGCGTGAAAGCGGGGATACCATTTTATCCATCAGCGGGATTTTTTCCGGGACATTATCGTGGCTATTCTTGCAGTTCGATGGTTCAGTGCCTTTTAGCGATTTGGTTGAACAAGCATGGCAGCAAGGGTTGACGGAACCTGATCCACGCATTGATCTTTCCGGTCAGGATGTCATGCGCAAGCTGGTTATATTGGCTCGCGAAGCGGGTTATGAAATAGAACCAGATCAAGTACGCGTTGAATCATTGGTGCCGAAAGAGGCGCAATTCGGTTCAATTGAGGAGTTTTTTGAAAACAGCGCGGCAGTCAATGCACAGATGCTCCAGCGGTTGGAAGCCGCCCGTGAAATGGGCATGGTGCTGCGTTATGTGGCTCGTTTTGATGCCAGTGGTAAAGCCAAGGTGGGGGTAGAAGCGGTACATAGTGAACATCCATTATCGGCATTACTGCCGGGAGATAATGTATTTGCCATAGAAAGCCGTTGGTATCGCGACAATCCTCTGGTGATCCGCGGCCCCGGTGCCGGGCGGGATGTGACAGCGGGCGCTATCCAATCAGATCTCAATCGCTTGTCACAACTTCTGTAGATAGCATTTCATAGATGAAAGTGGGGTGGGGATAGCATATCCCTGCCCAGATTTGCAGGGTAATACCCGAAAGCAAGTACCTCAAAACAAGTACCTCAAAATAATTGTTCCAAAATAAGCTGCCCGGCTAATCATTACGGACAGTTTTTATCACCACCCAACCAGCCAAAAAACATCTTATAAATCTTTTTATTGCGTCCGGGCAAGGTAGGCCATCGGATTATCATTTAAAAAGGGATCTTGATTAAATTTCATAAAATCCGCCCAAATTGTTTATTTTCTGATATGAATAGAGTGTCAGGGGTAGACAAAATAACGTGCCTTACTTTTGGCAAATACAGCTTTGATAAATACAGTTTTGGTAGGCACGGTTTTGACAGATACAGGGTAGGCGCCGATTTTGCCAATGATTTGGTAAAACGGGAGACATACAGCAACACAAGGCCAGGAACCACATGAATCAACAATATTCCGCAATGCGAAGTAATGTCAGTATGCTCGGTAAGTTGCTGGGCGACACCATCAAAGAGGCTTTGGGAGAAAACATTCTTGATAAAGTTGAAACGATCAGGAAGCTATCCAAATCATCCCGCGCAGGTAACGAAGCTCACCGCCAGCAGCTTTTATCGACATTGGAAAACTTATCCAACGATGAATTATTGCCGGTTGCGCGTGCTTTTAACCAGTTTTTAAATTTGGCCAATGTTGCCGAACAATATCACAGTATCTCACCCCACGGCGAAGCCGCGAGCAATCCGGTTGCGTTGGCGGCATTGTTTGACCGCCTTAAAGACCAGCAATTCAATAACGAAGATTTGGTTAAAGCCGTTAGTGAATTGTCGATTGAATTGGTGCTGACAGCCCATCCAACAGAAATTGCCCGGCGTACATTGATCCATAAATTGGTTGAAGTTAATGGCTGCCTTGCGCAGTTGGATCACGATGATTTAGCCGATTATGAACGCAATAACATCATGCGCCGTTTACGCCAGCTCATAGCCCAGTCATGGCATACCGATGAAATCCGCAAGATCCGCCCAACGCCCATTGATGAGGCAAAGTGGGGATTTGCGGTTGTCGAAAATAGCCTGTGGGAAGGTGTTCCGGCATTCTTGCGTGAATTCAATGAGCAATTGGAAGAATCCATTGGTTACAGTTTGCCGGTGGAAGCCGTGCCGATTCGTTTCACATCTTGGATGGGCGGAGATCGTGACGGCAATCCGAATGTTACTGCTGAAATTACCCGCCATGTTCTGTTACTCAGCCGTTGGAAAGCAGCCGATCTTTTCCTGAAAGATATTCAGATATTAGTTTCTGAACTCTCAATGTCGGAGTGTACCCCAGAACTGCGCCAAATGGCGGGGGGCGATCATATCTTGGAGCCTTACCGCCAAATCGCCAAGCAACTGCGAACTCAATTGATTAATACGTTGGACTATCTGGAAAAACGTCTTAAAGGCGAACAAGTTTTACCACCGACAGATTTATTGCTGCATAACGAACAATTATGGCAGCCGCTCTATGCCTGCTATCAATCTCTGAAAAAGTGCGGCATGGAGATTATCGCAAACGGGCAGTTGCTGGACATCTTGCGCCGCATTCGCTGCTTTGGTCTGTCTCTGGTACGCATTGATATTCGGCAGGAAAGTACTCGCCATACGGATGCGATTGCAGAGCTGACACAATATTTGGAACTGGGTGATTACGCGAGTTGGCCTGAAGCCGCCAAGCAGGAATTTCTGTTGCGGGAATTGAGCTCAAAACGTCCTCTTGCGCCCCGTGATTGGCAGCCAAGTGCAGAAACCCAGGAAGTTTTTGAAACCTGCAAAGTGATTGCAGAATCACCACCAGATGCGATTGCCGCTTATGTGATTTCCATGGCGAAAGTGCCTTCTGACGTGTTGGCGGTGAAATTATTGCTGAAAGAAGCGGGATGCTCTTTATCATTGCCAGTGGCTCCCCTGTTCGAAACACTTGATGACCTGAATAATGCGGAAGACGTGATTAAGCAATTGCTGGGGATTACATGGTATCGCGATCTGATTCAGGACAAACAGATGGTGATGATTGGTTATTCCGATTCAGCTAAAGATGCCGGTGTGATGGCGGCTTCATGGGCACAGTATCGGGCGCAGGATGCCTTGATCAAAGTTTGTGCACGAGAAGGTGTGACATTGACTTTGTTCCACGGGCGCGGCGGTACGATTGGGCGCGGCGGGGCGCCTGCGCACTCCGCACTGCTCTCCCAGCCGCCGGGCAGCCTGAAAGGAGGGTTGCGTGTAACTGAACAAGGGGAAATGATCCGCTTCAAGTTTGGTTTGCCACAGGTCACGATTAGTAGCTTGGCGTTGTATACCAGCGCCATTCTGGAAGCAAATTTATTGCCTCCGCCGGAGCCAAAACCAGAATGGCATCAGGTCATGGATACACTTTCAGATGTTTCCTGCGACATGTACCGTGACTATGTCCGTGAACAGCCAGAATTTGTGCCTTATTTCCGGGCAGCAACACCAGAACAAGAATTGGCAAAATTGCCGCTGGGCTCGCGACCAGCTAAGCGCCGTCCAACAGGCGGTGTTGAAAGCCTGCGAGCAATCCCGTGGATATTCGCGTGGACACAAAATCGCCTGATGCTACCGGCATGGCTAGGGGCAGGCGCTGCCCTGCAACAGGTGGTTGATGAAGGCAAGTTGCCAGTATTGACTGACATGTGCCGTGACTGGCCATTTTTCAAGACGCGTATTGCTATGCTGGAAATGGTGTTTGCCAAAGCAGATCTCTGGCTGGCGGAATATTATGACCAGCGGCTGGTTGAGCCGAACCTCTGGCCGCTGGGATTAAAGCTGCGCAACCAGCTTGCAGAAGATATCAAAACGGTACTGGCCATCTCGCAGGATGAGCAATTGATGGCAGACTTACCATGGATTGCGGAATCCATCGCGCTGCGTAATGTCTATACAGATCCATTGAATGTGCTGCAAGCTGAGCTGTTACAGCGTTCCCGCCAGCAGAAAAACCCAGAGCCTTATCTTGAACAGGCTCTGATGGTAACGATCGCCGGCGTTGCGGCAGGCATGCGCAATACGGGCTAATCTTGTTTTTTGCAGGTTGTTGAATGATAAAAGCCGAATAGGAAACTGTTCGGCTTTTCTGTTTGGTTATGTCTTATTCGGTTAGGCATTGAAGTTCACGGGCGTATCATGCTCTTGCATCAGATTGTCAGGTTTGCCAGCAAATAATCGATAAATAGGCGGCTTTTATGCTGTAGTTGGGTGTTATTGGGAAATATGGCAGAGACATCTTGTCGCGGTAATTGATATTCGGGAAACAGTTCCACCAAATCACCCGATTCCAGATCGTCCGCTATTATCCAGTCAGGCAAAACGGTGACGCCAAGGGCTGAAATTGCCAGAAAACGTATTGCAGAGGGGACATTGGCGCTGTACTTGGCTTTCCCCCGGATATTCAGGGTCGGCGCGTTAGGGCGCTTAAGCTCCCATTGTGTCGGGTTAGTCAAGTTACTGTTTGCAATCCAATTGACGTTATTGAGATCTTTTGGGGTGGTAATGGGATTTTGTTCAAGCCAGGCAGGGGCCGCGATCAGTTTGATACCATAGCTGGTTAATCGGCGGCTTTTCAGGGAGGAATCACTGAGAGTCCCTAGCCGAATAGCCAGATCTATCTTTTCGGTAATTAAATTATTCAAAGAAGAATCAGCGAAATAACTGACTTCAAGTTGGGGGTGAATAGTACAAAACTGGCTAATAAGGGGGAGAAGATATTTTTCACCAAATTCGGCGGTGGAAGTAATGCGCAACCTGCCTGTTAATGAGTTATGCCGCTCAGTCACATTATCAAAGGCATTTTGGATGTTATCAAATATTGCCTTGAAGTCCCGATAAAACTCCTTCCCCGCTTCGGTTAATGCCAGGCCGCGTGTATTGCGTATCAATAATGGCACATTCAATGCCTCTTCAAGTGCTTTCACATGAATACTGGCAACGGCTTTACTGATGAACAGGCGTTCTGCTGCGCGGGTAAAAGAACCGCACTCTACTACAGCAAGGAAAGTTTGTATGCGATTAAGGTGGGGGTGCATTTTTATTGTCAAATTTAATGAAACTCAGTGTTTAAAATAGATTGATAGACGTGGTGAGTCAACAGAATCTACACTCCATCAATGGAGGAGAAACAATGACTTATCGCTATCGTATCGTTTTGATATTTTTGCTTGGCTTTTTTATCGACTGTATCAATATTTTCATGTCAGCCATTGCTTTGCCAGATATTGCCAAGCAAATGACGGTATCTGAATCTTATGTTTCTTGGGTCGCAAACAGTTATATTTTGGGATTAACACTGATTATTCCTATCAGTAGCTGGTTGGCTGAGCGCTTCGGCACACGCCAGATTATGACCCTATCCATGTTACTTTTTTCTATAGCAGCCTTGTTTTCTGGTTTGGCGGAGAGTTTTTACAGCCTGGTGCTGTGGCGTTTTGTACAAGGATTAGGGGGCGGATTACTGATCCCTGTAGGGCAAGCCCTCACTTTTGGTCTGTTTAAACAACATGAGCGAGCCAAAATCTCGGCATTAGTCATGGGGGTTGCCCTGATTGCCCCGGCATTTTCTCCTGGCTTGGGCGGGCTGATTGTCGATCACTACAGTTGGCGATGGATATTTCTGTGCAATATTCCTTTTAGCTTGCTGGCGTCGTTACTTTCGTTCATGTGGTTGCGAAATCATGAAAAAATCCTTGCTCGAAAGCCTGACCTCAAGGGGTTGTTATTGGTCAGTTTGAGCTTGGTATTCCTACTACTCGGCCTTTCTACCTACGCAGATGCTGAATCTAAATGGTTGCCAATTACGGCTGTCATTTTCGGCGGCTTATTTGCCTTATTTTACCGACGACATTGCCGTTATGTGCAAAATGCCATTTTGGATCTCTCGGTCATGGCGAATACACGTATGCGCCTTTCGGCATGGATTTATCATGCAGTTCCGGGTGCATTTACTGGGGTTAACCTGCTGAATATTTTTTATTTGCAGCACAAGTTGGGTTGGTCGGCGGAAAAAACAGGTTCTCTGATGTTTCTGTATGCGATGGGTTCATTGGGAGCGATCCTGTTTTGTGGACGCATGTATAACCGTTTAGGGGCATATCGTTTGTTTTTCTGTGGCTTGATTCTTCACGCCATTGGCATTGCTCTCTTGACGACGATTAATCACAGCGATGATTTCTTCAGCTTAGTGGCTGCTTATTTATTGATGGGGATTGGTGGCGGGATTAGCGCCAATACAGCACAAACAACGGCATTGATGGATTTTGCTGAGGAACAATTATCTCGCGCCAGTGTGGTCTGGAACCTCAATCGCCAAATGTCATTCAGTGTCGGTGCCGCGTTATTTATGATGCTTTTTAATTTATTGCAGCAAAGTTTTAATGATACCCATGCGTATCACCTTACTTTTGTTCTTGCTGCGATATTTAACCTACTGCCATTAATCAGATTGAATCAATTGAAAAAATAGGTGTAGAAAAGATGAGAAAGGAACAAGAGATAACGGCTTATCAGAGTGTATTCGAACTTTCCCAATGGATTGAAGATGTTTTTACCAATCAGCAACAGAAAGGTTCTGCGGCTCTGGAAAAATTGCTGGATAGTTTTACCCCGGATTTCGCTATGGTCACGACAGCAGGACAATATGTCACCTTAGAGCAAGTCAAGGCGATGTTTAATCTTAACGCGGGTGCCCGGGCAGGGCTAAAAATTGAGATTGATGAATGCAAGGTAATGACATCAAACGATGAGGAAGTTGTCTTACGCTACCGTGAAAGACAAACCAAAGACGGAGTTACCCATAGCCGTTGGTCTGTGGTGATTATTTCATGTGTTGATGGATATCCTCGTTGGCGTTATTTGCATGAAACGACTATTGCTGAATAACTCATGGCACCGGTCTTGATTCTTTGACCAGTTTGAGCCGAATAGGGAACTATTCGGTTTTTCGTTTTTAATCCATTCAATTTTTCTAACCCATTCAAAAAAGAGATATTCCACTCTTTATATAAATATCTTTTATGGTAATAAGAAGGTAGGGCAGACATTCATCATTCCCTAATCAAAAGATAATGAAAGTATCTGCCACCTTTTAAATTGCAGCTTAATCGGCCGTATTCATCCACGTAGTTTACGCTGTATCTTCAAATTCATTGGGTATAAGACAGTGATAATGAACAGAAATCATTTGAACATATTTCTACTCTTTATCGGACAGGGCCTTACCGGAACGATTGTTTCTTTATTAACGTTAACCTCAACATTGGTGGGCAACAGATTGTCTCCCATGGATTCTCTATCAACATTGCCTGTAACCGCGACGGTGTGTGGTGCTGCATTGATGGTTTATTATGCTTCAATGCTGATGGAAAAATATGGCAGAAGAAATGCTTTTGCCATTGGCAATGTAATTGGAATAGCGGGAAGTGGATTGGCGGGGATCGCGATTGTTCATCAATCTTTCGCTTTTTTTACTTTGGGAACATTTATTTTGGGTGGCTCAACGGTTTTTAATCAATATTACCGCTTTGCGGCGGCAGAGGTCTTTGATAACGCTTCCAGTAAGAAAAAAGCAATTTCATTGATTATTGGTGGTGGCATTACTGGAGGAATATTGGGGCCTTATATTGCGGCAAAAGGCGCTTATTTATTTCCTGAATATCACTTCTTGGGGACGTTTTTACTTTCGGCTGCGGTGTGTATCGTGACATTGATAACGCAGCTTTTTATTCGTCTTCCTGTTGTTCATAAAAACAAAACCACCCCTTTGGTCAGTAAGGAAAGTAGTCAGCGTGATGATTTTTCTGGCCTCTTAAAATCAAAATTATTTTTTCTGGCGACAGGAAGCTGTGCAGTCGGTTTTTCCCTGATGACGTTATTAATGAATGCGACTCCATTGGCGATGCTGCATAAACAATTTTCTATAGAAGAAAGTTCATTTGTGCTGCAATGGCATTTTTTCGCCATGTACGCACCTGCTTTGGCTCTGCCATTTTGGGTAGGCAGGTTTAAGACGGCGAATTTGATTATGTCGGGGGCTGTATTTTTTCTTGTCGGCATGGTCATCGCGATTTTCTGGGATGAAAAACTCGGTTTTCTGTTTTCACTGATTTTTATTGGTCTTGGTTGGGCGTTTATGTTTAATGGTGGGACATTTTTACTGAATGAATTTATTAACAGCCCCTTTAAACATAAATTACAGGGAATCAATTCGTTGGTGACCTATTTTTCTAATATGGCGGCATCTTTATCTATTGGGGCGATTATGGGGTACCAAGCAGGATGGGGTATTCTGAATGGTGCAGGTATAGTCGTAATTGGGGCATTTATGGTGGTATTTTTTATCAAAAGCCGGGGTTGCAAGAAATATGAACAGCCTCAATGCAGAAGTGTTGATTGAGGCTGATATTCCCATTTTTTAATCCATTGGACAATGTAGTTATACAGGGCGAACCCCCAATGTATGGCAAATGGCATAACTTAACTCAGCCCGGTTCAGGGTATAAAAATGAAAATCTTTCACGCCTTCGCGGCTGAGAATTTTCACCATATCCATGGCAATCGATGCACCAACTAAGTTACGGCTTTCCGGATCATCATCCAGCCCTTCAAACATTCTGGTCATCCAGCTTGGGATGCGGACGTTAGTTATTGTGGCAAATCGTTGTAACTGACGAAAGTTCGAAACAGGCAAAATTCCCGGCACAATTTCCACATCAATTCCCGTTGCAACGCAGCGATCGCGAAAACGCAAATAACTTTCCACATCAAAAAAGAATTGAGTAATGGCGCGATTGGCACCCGCATCAATTTTGCGTTTTAAGTTGATAAGATCAGCTTGGGCACTTTTCGCTTCGGGATGTACTTCCGGATAAGCGGCAACAGAAATATCAAAATCCGCCTCTGTTTTTAAGAGCTCAACTAAATCAGCACCATACATTTCTGGTTTGCAACAATTATTGGGTAAATCACCGCGCAGTGCCACGATATGACGAATGCCACTGTGCCAATAATCATGGGCAATGTTGCGCAATTCTTCGCGGCTGGCATCAATGCACGTCAAATGAGGTGCGGCGTCAAGGCCGGTTTTTTCTTTGATTCCTTTGATAATGCTGTGGGTGCGATTACGTTCGCCGGAGTTGGCCCCATAAGTCACAGAAACAAATTTAGGTTTCAATTTGCTTAAACGATCGATGGATTTCCACAGGGTGTTTTCCATGTCCGCCGTGCTGGGTGGAAAAAATTCAAAAGAAACTCGAATTTGTCCTTCAAGCTCAGCCAAATTCTGGTTCAGCGCTTCTCGCTGATTAGCGTGAAAAAAACTCATACCCTGTACCCTCGCAAACAAGCGGAATTTTTATCATATCCGCTCACATTTAGATGTTTAAATGCTTATATGTCTATACGTTTAGATGTCCAAATAGAATGGGGTAAGCAGGATTTTTAGTCAATCCAGAAATGGCTTATTACCAATGAGGAATATTCAAAGTGAACGTGAAAGAAATTCACATTGGGGAATATGGTGTGTATTGAATGCAGGGCAATCAATGTCTATATAGTTGGATGATATTTATACTCGTGTATAGTGCTGTGAGAAATAAGAATAATTTTAACGAGGTATGCAAAGGAAAGTTATGGGTGGCTCTGGAAAGTAATTCACTAATCAAAAGGGGGGATGAAAAATGAGTAAAGGTTTTAGTGATTTTGTCGTGTATGTTGACGAAAGTGGTGACCATGGTTTAGTACAGCTTGATAAAAATTATCCTGTATTCGTTTTAGCTTTTTGTATTTTTTACAAAGAACACTATCTTTCGAAAGTTGTGCCTAAATTACAGAGAATTAAATTTGATTATTTTGGTCATGACCTTGTGATTCTTCATGAACACGAAATTCGTAAGGAAAAAGGCGATTTTACAATTTTTAAGAATAGAGAGGAGAAAAATCAGTTTTTGGCCCGGCTTAGCACTTTCATCAGTGAAAGTAACTTTATATTGTCATCGTGTGTGATTGAAAAGCATAAATTAAACGCCCACAAAAATGAGATCCAGAATCCATATCATATTGCATTACGTTATTGTTTAGAGACTTTGTATGATTTTGTAGTAGAAAAGGGGCAACAGGAGCGAGAAACACACGTTATTGTGGAACAACGAGGTGCTAAAGAGGACAAGGAGCTTGAGCTAGAGTTTTTCCGAATTTGTAATGGAGAAAATAAGTACCACAAAGAATTGCCTTTTAAGATTAGGATGGCTGCAAAAACAAGCAATTCCTCTGGCTTGCAGCTTGCTGATTTAGTTGCTCGGCCTATTGGTAGGTACGTTTTGAAACCAGAACAATCTAACCAAGCATTTGCTATCTTGGAGAAAAAGTTCTTTTGCGCAGGCGGAAGAAATACTGTTGGAATAGATTATAAGCAGCGGGGATTAAAAATATTTCCTTAGCTCTAAATAGCGAAAAACCCCGATGCACTCACCGAGGTTATAACGCCGACCGGGCACTCCCAGTCCATTTATGGTACTAATTATGAGCGTTTTTGAGGGAAAGTCAATTAGTCACTTGATGGTTAGGTGAACTATGATTTTTGATTTAAAGCTCTTTAACCCGCCTCCAAACAAAAATGCTCCACAAGTTGTGAAAGCAGTTTTCTTGTCGGTTCAATAAACGTCATATCCAAAAACTCATCGGGCTGATGCGCTTGTTCAATCGATCCCGGCCCCAAAACCAATGTTGGGCATAATTCCTGAATAAAAGGCGCTTCTGTACAGTAATTGACGGTATCCGCTTTTGTTCCCAAAAGTTTTTCAATGACACCAACCAACTCGTGGTTTGTTGGGCATTCATAACCCGGTATTGGGGGATGAAGTTCGGTGACGCTTAAATGCCCCGGCCAGCGCTGTTTGACGGGTTCCAGTGCTTCATTCAGCAATCCGTTTAGATCCTGTAACGTCAGCCCCGGCAACGGGCGAATATCCATATGCAGTTCGCAGCAGGCACAGATGCGATTCACTGCATCCCCGCCATGAATATGACCGAAATTCATAGTGGGGTAGGGGATAACAAAAGCCGGATTGTGATAGCGTTCCTGCAATGTATTGCGTAATTCTATCAATTGAGTGATGGATTCATGCATCAAGTCGATGGCATTGATACCCCGAGCGGGATCACTTGAATGCCCTGATTTCCCTTCAATACGGATTGCCTGAGCGATATGCCCTTTATGGGCTCGGATAGGCTGTAATGAGGTAGGTTCGCCAATGATGGCGAAATCAGGCCGGATATGGGTATTGGCAGCGAAGTAACGTGCGCCGGCCATTGATGTTTCTTCGTCAGCAGTAGCAAGAATATAAAGAGGGTGAGTCAGTTTTCTGACATCAATATCCCGCAGTGCATCAACAATAAAGGCAAAAAAACCTTTCATATCTGCGGTGCCGAGGCCATATAACTTGCCATCACGCTCGGTCAATGTGAATGGATCTTGTGTCCAGCGGTTGGCATCAAAAGGGACGGTATCTGTATGACCGCAAAGCAACAATCCACCTGATCCACTGCCTAATGTCGCCAATAAATTGAATTTTCCCCGGGTTTCAGGGACGGGCTGAATTTCAATGGAAAAACCAATCTCTGTTAACCATTCAGCCAGTAGATTAATCACAATTTCGTTACTTTGATCTAATTCAACATCTGTCGCACTGATAGAAGGTGCGGCAATGAGTTGATGATATAACTGCATAAATGACGGTAATTTAATGTTCACTGTTGACAGCCTTTCCTCATAATGATATGAATATTGATTCACACAATATGAATAAAAATTCACTAATGTTACTGTTTAACACAATCTTATTTGGATAATTAATTTATTTGAATAATTAATAGTAAGGTGCATAGTTCCCATGTTGAAGACACTCGTCGTTGGTGCCAGTGGTTATACCGGAGCAGAGTTAGCAGCATATCTACAACGTCATCCTTATGTCCATCTTTCTGGCTTGATGGTTTCTTCTCAAAGCTTAGATAAAGGAAAACGTTTTTCAGAACTTTATCCGCAATATAAAGGGTTGCTCGATTTGCCCTTACAACCATTGACTGATGTGTCTAAGGCTGCAAATGGGATTGATGTGGTGTTCCTCGCTACAGATCACAAAGTTAGCCACGATATTGCACCGATATTCCTGGAAGCGGGTTGTATCGTATTCGATTTATCTGGTGCCTATCGCGTACAAAATACACAGTTCTACGAAAAATACTACGGATTCGAGCATAAAAATCCCGGGTGGTTAGAACAAGCGGTATATGGCTTGGCGGAGTGGCAGGCGGAAAAAATCAAACAAGCACATTTGATTGCAGTCCCGGGTTGCTATCCTACAGTTTCTCAGCTTTCCTTAAAGCCTTTGCTTGAACAGAACTTATTGGATACAGAGCACTGGCCTGTCATTAATGCTGTCAGCGGAGTCAGTGGCGCCGGAAGAAAGGCATCAATCGCAAATAGCTTTTGCGAAGTCAGCTTGCAGCCCTATGGTGTGTTTAACCACCGTCATCATCCTGAAATTGCTACACATTTAGGTACAAATGTGATTTTTACGCCCCATTTAGGCAACTTTGCCCGCGGCATTCTCGCCACAATTACCTGTAAATTGAAACCCGGCGTGACAGAAGATCAAATCAAGGCAGCCTATCAGCAGGCATATCACGATAAACCGCTAATTCGCCTGTACGACCAAGGGGTTCCTGCGCTGAAAGCCGTTGTGGGGTTGCCATTTTGCGATATTGGCTTTGTTGTTCAGGGGCAACATCTGATCATTGTCGGGGCTGAAGATAATCTATTAAAAGGTGCGGCTGCACAGGCAGTGCAGTGCATGAATATTCGTTTTGGCTATGAGGAAACTCAGGCTCTGCTTTGATTTTGAATTGAATGCGTTAATTCCAACGAGTGAAGTTTCCGACAACCGTTATTTTTAATACAAGTTATACCCAATGGATTTCAAGTTGCATCGCAGCCAACAAAGAAGCGATTTGAAAGACGAAGGGTATAGTACTGGCAGAGGATAAATCCGATGGTTCCGTTAGTTATCAAGTTGGGTGGTGTGCTGTTAGACAGTGAAGAGGCATTGGAACGGTTATTTACCACATTGCAATTATACCGGAAAAACCATAAACGCCCGTTGCTTCTTGTGCACGGTGGTGGCTGTTTGGTCGATGATTTAATGCAGAGATTGGAGCTACCGATTTCAAAGAAACAGGGGCTGAGGGTTACGCCAGAAGATCAAATCGACATCATTGCCGGTACATTGGCTGGAACAGCTAACAAAACACTGTTGGCGTGCTCAACCAAATTTCGTTTACCCGGGATTGGGTTATGTCTGGGGGATGGTGGAATTGCGAAGGTGACTCAGCTTGGTGAGGAATTCGGCCATACCGGAAAGGCCGAGCCGGGGAAACCTGATCTCCTGAAACTTCTGTTGGATGTGGGTTACATGCCGATTATCAGCTCAATCGGTATCACCGAGCAGGGTGATTTAATGAATGTGAATGCTGATCAAGCGGCAACCGCCATTGCTCAGGTATTAAATGCAGATTTAGTATTTTTATCTGATGTCAGCGGCATTTTGGATGGAAAAGGTCAAAAAATCCCCGAAGCTACCGCAGAAAAAATAGAGCAGCTCATTGCGCAGGGCATCATTACCGAAGGCATGATAGTGAAAGTACATGCCGCATTGGATGCTGCCAAATCGCTTGGGCAGCCTGTTGATATTGCGAGTTGGCGATATACGGATCAATTGATTGCGTTATTTAATGGCATACCTGTTGGCACTCGGATCTCGGCGTAAATTTAAAAGGTTATCCCTATGACTAAAAAGATTAAAAAAATCGTTCTGGCATATTCAGGTGGTTTGGATACATCCGCAATTATCCCGTGGCTAAAAGAGCATTACGATAATTGCGAAGTTATCGCATTTGTGGCCGATGTCGGCCAAAGTCGCGAAGATTTGGAAGGGGTGGAGCAGAAAGCATTGCGCTCTGGTGCCTCTGAGTGCCACGTCGCCGATTTGCGTGAAGAGTTCATCAAAGAGTATGTCTATCCGGTATTGAAAACTGGCGCACTGTATGAAGGTAGTTATTTGCTGGGGACGTCAATGGCCCGCCCAATCATTGCCAAGGCACAGGTTGAATTGGCCCTGAAAGTGGGCGCAGATGCACTGGCTCATGGTGCAACCGGTAAAGGCAATGATCAGGTTCGGTTTGAAAGCACTTATACCGCATTGGCCCCTCATTTGAAGGTTGTGGCCCCGTGGCGGGAATGGGATCTACGCTCCCGTGAGGCATTGCTGGATTACTTGAAAGTCCGTGATATTCCCACAACTGCAACATTGGAAAAAATCTATAGCCGTGACGAAAATGCATGGCACATCTCAACCGAAGGGGGCGTACTGGAAAGTACTTGGAATGCCGCCAATAAAGATTGTTGGGTGTGGACAGCAGAACCAGAAGAGGCGCCCGATGCACCTGAATATGTCACGGTGACGGTTGAAAAAGGTGAGGTCGTTGGTGTGAATGGCCAGATATTTTCACCGTATCAATGCCTGAATGAATTGAATCAATTGGGCGCCAAGCATGGTATTGGCCGAATTGATATAGTAGAAAACCGGTTGGTTGGCATGAAATCCCGTGGCTGTTATGAAACGCCGGGGGGAACCATCATGATGGAAGCATTGCGTGGTATTGAGCAGTTGGTTTTGGATCGCGATAGTTTCAAATGGCGCCAGCAACTGGGGCTGGAAATGTCTTATGTCGTTTATGACGGGCGTTGGTTTGCGCCATTACGCCAGTCAATTCAAGCTGCGGCAGAAATCTTGGCTGCTAACGTCAGCGGCGAAGTTATCCTGAAACTCTACAAAGGTCAGGTAACCGCAGTACAGAAGAAATCTGCCCACAGCCTCTATTCTGAAGAGTTTGCGACTTTCGGAGAGGACGAAGTTTACGATCATAGCCATGCCGAAGGGTTTATTCGTCTTTACTCGCTGTCTTCGCGCATTCGTGCACTGAACAGCAAAAAGTAATTTTTAGCATCAATAACAGCGAATAAATGACCGTAAACAGATAGAGAAAAACAGATAGAGAAAACAGGAACGATATTATGGCACTTTGGGGTGGACGTTTCAGTCAGGCAGCCGATCAACGGTTTAAACAATTCAATGACTCACTGCGGTTTGATTACCGCTTGGCGGAGCAGGACATCATAGGCTCGATAGCATGGTCAAAGGCACTGGTCACAGTGGAAGTCTTAACTTCTGAAGATCAGCAGAAGCTGGAACTGGCGTTGAACGAGTTGCTCGATGAAGTTCGCGCCAACCCCGAAGCCATATTGCAAAGCGATGTGGAAGATATTCACAGCTGGGTTGAAGGGCAACTTATCGCAAAGGTGGGAGAGCTGGGGAAAAAGCTTCATACGGGGCGCAGCCGTAATGATCAGGTCGCGACTGATTTGAAGCTGTGGTGCAAAGAGCAAATTACTTATCTCCACAAAGGCATTGTTGAACTGCAACAAGCCTTGGTGCTCACCGCTGAAAATAACCAGCATGCAGTGATGCCGGGTTATACCCATTTGCAACGTGCACAACCTGTTACTTTTGCCCATTGGTGTCTGGCGTATGCAGAAATGCTGGCCCGTGATGAAAGCCGCTTGCAAGACGCGCTGAAACGGTTGGATGTCAGTCCGTTGGGTTGTGGGGCGCTGGCCGGCACTGCTTATAACATTGACAGGGAACAACTGGCATCATGGCTTGGTTTTGCCTCTGCAACCAATAATAGTTTGGACAGTGTTTCTGATCGCGATCATGTTCTGGAACTTTTGTCAGGCGCGAGTATTAGCATGATCCACCTGTCTCGCTTTGCTGAAGACCTCATTTTCTTCAACAGTGGAGAAGCGGGGTTTGTCGAATTGTCCGATAGGGTAACTTCCGGCTCTTCCTTGATGCCACAAAAGAAAAATCCAGATGCGTTGGAGCTGATCCGTGGAAAATGCGGCCGGGTACAAGGGGCATTGACGGGGATGATGATGACGCTGAAAGGGCTTCCTCTCGCCTATAATAAAGATATGCAGGAAGATAAAGAGGGGCTGTTTGATGCGTTGGATACGTGGCTGGATTGCCTGCACATGGCTGCTTTGGTCTTGGATGGCATTCAAGTTAAAAGCGCCCGTTGTGAAGAAGCAGCCAAGCAGGGGTATGCCAATGCGACTGAATTAGCGGATTATTTAGTGGCACGCGGAATCCCGTTTCGTGAAGCGCATCATATCGTTGGTGAAGTTGTCGTAACGGCTATTGAGAAAGGAAAAGCGCTGGAGGAACTTTCTTTATTTGAATTACAGAAATTCAGTGAGATTATTTCAGTGGATGTTTATGACATTTTATCGCTGAAGTCATGTCTGGATAAGCGTCAGGCAAAAGGTGGCGTCGCGGAGGAACAAGTGAAACAAGCGATTGCCCAAGCGAAGCAGCGCATTAAGCAAAAAATGTCTGAAATCACAAGCGGTTGATAGTTTTTTATCCTCATGGATATAATGATTTATTGGTCAATACTATTATTGATATCAAAAAATATCATTAATACCAAATACTGAGGTTGGGAATGAATATCCGCGATCTGGAATACCTTGTGGCACTTGCTGAATTTCGGCACTTTCGCCGGGCTGCTGATGCCTGCCACGTCAGCCAGCCGACGCTGAGTGGGCAAATCCGCAAATTGGAAGATGAACTGGGCGTAATGTTACTGGAACGTACGAGCCGCAAGGTATTATTCACCCAACAAGGTATGCTGTTGGTGGATCAGGCCAAAACTGTCCTGCGGGAAGTGAAGGTCTTGCAGGAAATGGCTTCACTTCAAGGTGAAAGCATGTCTGGGCCATTGCACATTGGCCTGATTCCTACCGTCGGGCCTTATCTTCTTCCTCTTATCATTCCTGAACTGCATAAATTGTTCCCCAAATTAGAAATGTATCTGCACGAAGCTCAAACCCAATATTTGTTGGCCCAGCTCGATAGCGGAAAGCTTGATTGCGCCATTTTGGCTCAGGTGAAAGAGACGGAAGCATTTATTGAAGTTCCCTTGTTTGATGAACCAATGAGATTGGCTATCTATGATGATCATAAGTGGGCAGAACGAACGCAAATCAAGATGGAGGAACTTTCCGGCGAAAAGTTATTGATGCTGGAAGACGGGCACTGTTTGCGGGATCAAGCAATGGGGTTTTGTTTTCAGGCAGGGGCAAAAGAAGATACACATTTCAGGGCAACCAGTCTGGAAACGTTGCGCAATATGGTGGCGGCGGGTAGTGGCATTACATTACTACCAGAATTATCAGTTCCAAAAGAAAACAAACGTGATGGCGTTTGCTATCTGAAATGTTTTGAACCAGAACCCAGCCGTTCAATTATATTGGTTTACCGTCCCGGCTCGCCTCTGCGTGGTCGCTATGAGCAATTGGCAGAGGCAATCGGGGCAAAAATGGGGGCTTATTTCGACGCTCTCAAAGAGACATCAAAATAGCCGATTTAACCCATTAAGAGCTGCAACACGGTAGGCTTCTGCCATTGTTGGATAGTTGAAGGTAGTATTAACGAAATATTCGATATTGTTGCCTTCACCTTTTTGTTCCATGATGGCTTGGCCGATATGGATAATTTCCGCAGCGCGTTCGCCAAAACAGTGGATCCCTAAAATCTGTTTTGTTTCACGGTGGAACAGGATCTTGATGCTGCCGACATTCAGGCCTGAAATTTGCGCCCTTGCCAAGTGTTTGAATTGGGCGCGCCCTACCTCATAAGGAATTTTCATTGACGTCAGTTGCTGCTCGGTTTTCCCTACGGAGCTGATTTCAGGAATGGTATAAATCCCTGTAGGTATATCTTCTACCAGATGAAAGTTTGCATTGCCTGTTGTGATTGCTTTCGCGGCAATGCGCCCCTGATCATAGGCAGCAGAAGCTAGACTTGGGTAGCCAATGACATCGCCAACTGCGTAGATGTTTTCATTGCTGGTTTGGTAAACACGGTTTACTTTCAGTAAGCCACGGTTGTCAGCTTCCAGGCCAACATTTTCCAGACCCAACGTATCGGTATTACCCGTCCGCCCATTTGCATATAACAGGCAATCAGCTTTAACTTTTTTACCGGATTTCAGGTGAACAATTACACCATCATCAACACCTTCTATCCTTTCATATTCTTCGTTATGGCGGATGACCGTGCCACTATTCCAGAAATGGTAAGACAAAGCGTCAGACATCTCTTGATCAAGGAAAGACAACAGATGATCCCGGGTATTGATTAAATCGACTTTAACGCCCAACCCCCGAAAGATAGATGCGTACTCGCAACCAATCACCCCGGCACCATAAATAATCACATGGTGCGGTTCATGTTCCAGTTGCAGGATAGTATCGCTGTTATAAATGCGGGAGTGAGAAAAATCGACATCAGGCGGGGTGTAGGGGCGGGAACCGGTGGCAATGATTATCTTGTCTGCACTCAAGACATCAACGCTATCATCGGCATAACGCACACTAACCCGATGTTCATCAATGAAAGTCGCTTCGCCAGCAAACATTCGGCACCGGTTACGTTCATAAAACCCTTGGCGCATTTTGGTCTGCTGATTGATAACAACTTCAGCGTGGCGAAGAATTTCAGAAAATGAGGAGCGAAGGATGCGGGAGTTATCACTGTAGAGGGGGTTTTGATTAAATTCTATAATACGGCTAACGGCATGGCGGAGGGCTTTCGACGGAATTGTGCCCCAATGGGTACATCCGCCACCGACGTTATTGTAACGTTCTATAACTGCAACGTTTTTGCCTTGTTTTACCAACCCCATTGCTGCTCCTTCCCCCCCGGGACCAGAGCCAATCACAATGGCATCAAAATGAGTATATTGCATAGAGGAAAGACCTGTTTTTACACAAAATAACAACTCTATCTTAACATTACTTAGTGTAATAACCCAATCAACATGAGGTTTTTATCTTATTGTTTAGCGATAAAACCGAAATGCGTTGAATAATATCTTTAAGAGAACAATCACAGCAAACTTAGCAGAATCTGTTATATTTGCTCCATTATAGAGCCGGATAGATCAGGATTGTTGTGAGTAACGTAACAGGCGTTAGAGCAAAGCAAAAAGAAAAAACTCGTCGCTCTTTGATTGAAGCGGCATTCAGCCAACTCAGTGCTGAACGCAGTTTTACCAGCCTGAGCCTTCGGGAAGTCGCCCGGGAAGCAGGTATTGCGCCGACTTCTTTCTATCGCCATTTTCGGGATGTTGATGAACTGGGGCTGACAATGGTGGATGAAAGTGGCCTGATGTTGCGCCAATTGATGCGCCAGGCACGTCAACGTATCGCAAAGGGTGGCAGTGTCATCCGCACTTCTGTTTCTACCTTTATGGAGTTCATCGGTAATAATCCCAACGCATTTCGGTTGTTGCTGCGCGAACGTTCTGGCACATCGGCTGAGTTTCGTGCGGCGGTCGCACGGGAAATCCAACATTTTATTGCCGAATTGGCAGACTATCTTGAGCAAGCAAGCCATATGCCACGTCATTTTACCGAGATACAAGCCGAGGCGATGGTGACAATTGTATTTAGTGCTGGTGCTGAAGCACTTGATATTGATGAGGAAAAAAGACGCCGCCTAGAAGAGCGCTTAGTTTTGCAACTCCGGATGATTTCCAAAGGCGCTTATTATTGGTATCGTCGTGAGCAAGAAAAAAACACTGTCCCTAAAGCGATTCCTAAATCCTCTGAATAATAATGAAAGGAGAATAATACGATGGAACAATACCGCCAAGATAAAAGCACGATGTTGCTGGCTCTTATCGTTGGGTTGGCCACACATGGAACCTTCTCTGCGTTTTTCAATTCATATGTATCTTTTTCCATTTTCCCGATTATCACATTGGCTCTCTCTTTGTATTGTCTCCATCAACGTTATTTGAATTATCCAATGGCTGAAGGTTTACCCAAATTGGCCACGGGATGCTTTTTCTTGGGAATGTTCGTATACAGTGCCTTTATTCGGGTGCAACACCCAGAAATTGGCTCGAATATTTTGCCTGTCATCATCGGTACAGTTTTGGTGTTTTGGATTTACCTGAAAGTAAAACAGCGCAAAAAGCTGGGGTCATTTAAATCAGAAAGCCAGCATTGATTATTTTTTGAGAATGATTCATAAAAAAACGCCACAGAGTTAACCTTGTGGCGTTTTTTAATTGAACTGTGATTAGGTGGGTTAAACTCTTTTTTCCAGTAATACGCCACATTCCATGTGGTGGGTATAAGGGAATTGGTCAAAGAGTGCCAGTTTACTGACCTGATGAGTTTGTGTCAGCGTTTCCAGATTCTGGCAGAGAGTTTCCGGATTGCAGGAAATATAAAGAATGCGGGAATAAGCTTGCACCATTTTAACTGTTTCTTCATCCAACCCGCTTCGTGGCGGATCAACAAAAATGGTCTCGCATTGATAGCTCTTTAAATCAATTCCTTGTAGCCGGTGGAATTCGCGTTCACCATTCATGGCTTGTGTAAATTCTTCCGCTGACATTCGGATAATCTGTACATTATCAATCTGATTGGCTGCAATATTAAATTGAGCAGCGGCAACGGAAGGTTTGGCAATCTCTGTCGCCAATACCCGCTCAAAATTCTGTGCCAGCGCCAGAGAAAAATTACCATTACCGCAATACAATTCCAGCAAATCACCTTTAGCGCCTTTGGTGATATTAATCGCCCATTCCAACATATGAATATTGATGCAGGCATTTGGCTGCGTGAAGCTGTTTTCGACCTGACGATAAATCATGGTTTTGCCCGCAACCGGCAATTCTTCATCTATATAGTCATGATCGAGCATGATTTTGGTTTTTGCCGCACGGCCGATAAGCTGAACATCAAAACCGTCTGCAATTAGTTGATTGCGCAGAGTAATGGCATGCTCACGCCATTCGTCCCCCAATTTCTTATGGTAAAGCAGGGAAACAATGATTTTGTTGCTGTGGGTAGAAAGATAATCCACCTGGAATAATTTGTGACGCAATACAGGGTTATCTTTTACGCCAGCGATAATCGCCTGCATCATATTGTTGATGAGCTGATTGGCAACCGGGAATTGCTCAATGCGGATACGCTGTTTGGTTTGCTGATCAAACATAATATGGTAGAGGTCATCTTCCTCATGCCAAATACGGAATTCTGCTCGCATTCTGTAATGTGATGCTGGGGAACGGAAAACTTCAGGCTCTGGTGCATTAAATGGGGCCATCATTTCTTTTAAGCGATGGGCCTTTTCCATCAATTGATTTTCATAATTTTCCGTTGGCAAAACATTCTGCATCATCTGGTTCTCGTATAGTCGCGTTAAGAAAAGTTTCCGGGCGGCATGAATTTCTGTGCGGCATTTTAGGGCAAGCGGGAAGGATGTCCAGTTTTCTGGTGTGTCAGTACGCTTTTTAATAAGGGCACCATTCTGGACACTCCATTGGCTTCATCGTAGCATGGCTCTTTGTTGTTACATGCCATTTTCTCATCATAAGTATCATGATAAATAAAAAATATATTCTTTTATCTGCTGCGCTTGCAGCGGCGTTTTCTGGTTGGAGTGTTTCTGCAACTGCTGATAACCAAGATTTGTTGATCGTGACAGCCAATCGCTTTAAACAACCGATTTCTTCAGTTTTGGCACCAACGACGGTAATCACCCGTGAAGATATCGATCATTGGCAATCCAATAGCTTGGTTGATGTCTTGCGTCGCTTGCCTGGTGTTGATATTGCCCAAAATGGCGGGATGGGGCAGTACTCGTCTTTATTTATTCGTGGCACGAATTCAAACCATACACTCGTGCTGGTGGATGGGAGCAGTTTAAATCAGGCGGGCATTTCAGGGTCGGCTGATTTCAGTCAGATCCCGATTTCAATGGTACAAAGAATAGAATATATCCGGGGTGCACGTTCCGCTGTATATGGCTCCGATGCTATCGGAGGCGTAATCAATATCATCACGAAACGTGAACAGCCCGGAACAACACTAAATGCAGGGATCGGTTCTAACGGATATCAGAGTTATAACGGTTCTACTCAGCAGAAGTTGGGTGAAGATACTCTATTGACCGCAGCCGCAGGTTATACCTATACCAAAGGGTTTGATGTGATTGTTGATGGTAAAGCCGGTGAATATCGTCAGCCAGATCGCGATGGCTTTATGAGCAAAATGTTGTGGTTGGAAATAGACCATAAAATCAATGAGCAGATGAGGGGATTTGCTCGGGTGTATGGGATTAATAACCGGACAGATTATGATGCATGGGGTTTTGGTGAAGCGGATACTCGTGAACTATTCAGTCGTACCTATGATGCCGGGCTTCAATTTAATCAAGGGAGTTACTCTTCCCAACTGATTGCCAGTTATAGTCATGTAAAAGATTATAATCATTCCTCTGACCGTGGACGTTATAGTCAAAGCACCAGTCTAAGTAATTCCAAGCAATACAATGTTCAGTGGGGAAATCGATGGCAAGTGGGTCATGGTGCGATCAGTAGTGGTATTGATTGGAAAAGAGTATCAGTTGCTGCAGGCTCCAACTTTATTCCCGTGCAAAAGGAAGTGGATAATACGGGATTATATTTAACCGCCCAGCAAAAAATCAATAATTTCACCCTGGAAGGCGCTGTGCGCTCAGACCATCATTCTGAGTATGATTGGAATACAACCCAACAAGCAGGGATAAGCTGGGAATTCATGGACGGTTATCGTTTCATTACTTCTTATGGAACGGCATTTAAGGCTCCAACACTTGGGCAATTATATGGCTGGGGGGCTAATCCCGCGCTGAAACCAGAAAAAAGTAAGCAGTGGGAAGCTGGTATTGAAGGATTGACCGGAACATTGAGCTGGCGCTTGTCTGTTTATCGTAATGATATAGAGCAGTTAATAAATTTTGCCAATGGCCACTATGAAAATATCGGTAAGGCGAAAATTAAAGGTGTTGAATGGACGGGAACAATGGATACCGGCATATTCCAGCATCAACTAACGCTACAGTATGTTGACCCACGCGATGACGATAATCAGCAGTTAATCCGCAGGGCAAAACAACAAGTTAAATATCAGTTAGATTGGGAGGCATTCAATGTTGATTGGGGGATAACTTACCAATACATTGGTCAGCGCTATGATCAAGACTTCAATGTATATCCTCCAAAAAGAATGAAAGTAGGAGGAGTGAGTTTGTGGGATATCAATGCTTCATATCCAATCACTAACCGCCTCACAATTCATGCTAAAATAGCTAATCTGTTTGATAAAAATTATGAGACAGCCTATGGCTATCGTACCCCAGGAAGAGAATACTACCTTACAGGCAGTTACAACTTCTGATTTGTACAAGACCTCCGATTTAAATAAGGCCACCCGTCCGACGATTCTGGTTTTTGATTCTGGTGTGGGTGGCTTATCTGTCTATAAAGAGATTCGGCAACTCTTGCCGGATCACCACTATATATATGCTTTCGATAATGCAGCGTTTCCTTATGGCGAGAAAACAGCTGAAGTGATTATCGAAAGAGTCGTTCAAGTTGTTGATGGTATCCAGCAACAACATCCTTTGGCTGCGGTAGTTATTGCCTGTAATACAGCAAGTACAGTCAGCTTGCCTGCTCTGCGCGAGCGCTTTTCTTTCCCCGTCGTTGGTGTGGTGCCGGCAATAAAGCCAGCAGCCAAATTAAGTTGTAACCGCGTTGTTGGATTATTGGCGACACGCGCAACGGTGAATCGAGACTATACCAAAGAACTCATCGCCCGATTTGCGACGGATTGTCAGGTGCATTCGATAGGTTCTGCTGAACTGGTAGAGTTAGCAGAAAAGAAGCTGCACGGAGAAAACATTCCGCTACAAGAGCTGGAAAGAATATTGAAACCGTGGTTAAAAATGAAAGAGCCGCCGGATACTGTCATTTTGGGTTGCACTCATTTCCCTTTGATAGCAGAAGAACTGTCACAAGTGTTACCGGATGGCACAAGATTAATTGATTCAGGGGCTGCAATCGCGCGTCGAACCGCTTGGCTGGTTAAAAATCGGAATGATTTGTTTTTAACAACGGCAGATAATTTAGCTTACTGTACAAAAATAGATCCAGAGAGTGAGGCGTTACGTTCCGTTTTACGCGAATATGGCTTTCTGATGCTGAAAAAACTACCAACTTAAGTTAAATTTGGCGCAATAGTAAGCGGTCGGTATTTTTTTTCAAAAAAACTATTGCCAGCCTCAGAAAACTCCCTATAATGCGCCACCACTGACCGACGCTGAGCTGAGAAAAGCCGCTGAGGAAAGTCGGAGAAAAGCGAAAATAAACGCTTGACTCTGGAGGCGAAAAGCGTAAGATACGCAGCCTCGCAACCCGGAACAGGCTTCCGGTTGCACCGCTCTT